>NZ_CP014945.1:1817748-2120706 GCF_001606025.1 Psychrobacter alimentarius
GGCAATAAAGCCCGTCGCGATGATAAAAGCCAGTGCAGAGGGTGGTGAAAAATTCAAACGTAGTAGAATAGCGATAACAATCGGTGTCAAGAGTAACGCGGCACCGTCATTGGCAAAAAATGCCGATATAAACGCACCCAAGATAACAATCATAGGAAATAGCAAACGCCCTTGCCCATTGCCCAATCTTGCCACATGCAGCGCTGCCCACCCAAAAAACCCTGCCTTATCTAAGATAAGCGAGATAATGATAAGTGCTACAAAGGTAAAGGTCGCATCCCAGACAATATCCCAAACCACGCTCACATCAGACCATTGCACCACCCCAAAAGCCAAGGCAATCAACGCTCCGCCTAATGCACTCCAACCAATGCCCAACCCTTTAGGCTGCCAAATCACCAAAACCAAAGTCACAATAAAAATAATGAGTGCAAGCATTGAACAGCCTTATTTAAGTAGACTCAATTTAGAACCATTAATTTAGTAATGAGGTTAAATTGATTTTTGATTCACGCGGCGTGAGAGTTCCTCAGCACTTTCTACGCGTTCTGAATAGCGATCCGTTAGATACTCTGAGCGCCCACGTGTGAGCCAAGTAAACTTCACCAATTCTTCGCAAACATCCACAAGACGCAGATATAAAGGAGACATGTCCATGCGATTGTCATTGTTAAATTCTAAAAAAGCTTTGGGAATAGAAGACTGATTAGGGATAGTAATCATGCGCATCCAACGACCAAGAATCCGTAGCTGATTGACCGTATTGAAGCTTTGACTGCCACCACTCACTTGCATCACTGCCAGCGTTTTTCCTTGGGTCGGGCGTACGCCACCAAGTGATAATGGTATCCAATCGATCTGTGCTTTCATAATACTGGTCATACTGCCGTGACGTTCAGGACTTACCCAAAGCATGCCTTCTGACCACTGTGCCAGCTCTCGTAATTCTTGCACCTTGGGATGCTCGGCATCTGCATCATCTGGCAATGGTAAACCTGATGGGTCAAACATTTTGACCTCACAGCCATACCAACGCAATAAACGACTGGCTTCTTCGGCTGCCAGTTTAGAAAATGAGCGTGTGCGTAAAGACCCATACAATACTAATATCTTGGGTGGATGACGCGGATCACTTGCACCAAGCAAAGATTCAATATCAATCGGTTGTATGTGATTTGGATCAATATTGGGCAACTCGTCAAAATTGATACTCTCTAACGCTATCGACTCTAAGTCAGCCGATCCAAGGTTTGCTTTTTCTGCTTGGTTATTAAGGTTGTCCATGATGAATAACCTCTCCATCCTCTTTAGTAAAACTACTCACTGGCGTGTCCAATAGACCAAACACTCGCTCTGAAGGGCGGCACAATGCCGCGCCTTTATCCGTAACCACAATAGGACGATTGATTAAAATAGGATGAGCAATCATCGCATCAATCAACTGATCATCAGAGACACTAGCATTATCTAAACCCAGCTCCTTACAGATTGGCTCCTTGCTACGTAGCAGCTCGCGCGGAGAAAGGTTCATTTTTGCCAAAAGCTCAACCAAGTAGTCACGCGTTGGTGGTGTTTTTAGGTACTCCACCACTTCTGGCTCCTCACCTGAGGCTTTGATAATAGCTAAGGTATTACGTGAAGTACCGCAGTTAGGATTATGAAAAATCAATGGCTTCATAGCAACCTCATCTGGTTTGTGGGTGTATTTATCAAAATATATGTCAGTAATCATCTTAATGGTCTGCTTTAACCACTTCGCACCCACTCAAGCTACTGACAAGCGATGCGCACAATTCCGGATGTCCTGCACAGCAGTCTTGCAATAAAAACTGAACGACCGCTTCCATATGCGATAAAGAAGCACGATACACTATTTGACGGCTGTGTCTTTTTGAGACGACCCATCCAGCTCGTGCCAGCACAGACAAGTGCGTTGACATAGTATTGTGAGGCACGTCCAATTGACGGGCTATTTCACCCGCAGGTAAGCCACTCGGCTCTTGATTGACAAGTAACCGAAAGGCTTTTAAACGAGTGTCTTGAGAGAGCGCAGCAAAGCTGGCGATAGCAGTAGTCATTTCCATATGTCCAATAATACAGACATATTGAAATACGTCAAGTGTCTAACACGGAATTTTATTAAGTTGCGCCGCTCATTTTTACTGGTTCATTCTTAAAGCCGTCAATCATAGCAAAAAATGCAATTGTGTCTTGCAAGACAATCAAAATCAGCATAGGCTAATCTATTTCATTTTTTATATTCATTCATACTTCTTATATTCATCTACATTTTGTTTAGGAATTACTATGCTGTCACGTTGGGTAAGAGCCATTTTGCAAGCCACCGTCTATGACGTTGCTATTCAAACACCACTTGAAGCGGCACCCAAGTTGACTCAACGTTTTGCCAACGATATTCGCTTCAAACGTGAAGACTTGCAACCCGTAAAATCCTTCAAATTGCGCGGCGCTTATAACCGTATTAGCCAATTGAGCGACGAGCAAAAAGCACGTGGTGTGATTTGTGCCTCGGCTGGCAACCACGCGCAAGGGGTCGCCTATTCTGCTCGCAAGTTATCGCTTAATAACATCATCGTCATGCCAACCACCACACCAGATATCAAAGTAGATGCGGTGAAAGCACTGGGCGGTAATGTCGATTTACATGGCGATAGTTTTGATCAAGCCAATCGTTACGCAATTGAGCGTGCCGAGCGCGAAGGTCTTACTTTTATCCCGCCCTATGACGATGAGCTGGTCATTGCTGGACAAGGCACTATTGGTTTAGAGCTGACTCAGCAGTGGCGTAATATGGATTATGTCTTTGTAGCGGTAGGCGGTGGCGGTCTAATCTCAGGGGTTGCTGCGTTCTTAGGGGAAGTCGCGCCGCATGTCAAAGTCATTGCGGTAGAAGCGGATCAATCTGCCTGCTTGAAGGCAGCACTTGAAACAGGTGAGCGCGTTAAACTTGAGCAAGTCGGATTGTTTGTAGATGGTGTGGCAGTCGCGCAGATAGGCGAGCTACCTTTTGACGTGGTACGTATGCAAAAAAGTGATCGCTCAGGTCCTGTGGTCGAGCCTGAAGTCGTTACTTGTACCAATGATGAAGTTTGCGCCGCCGTCAAAGACATTTTTGAAGAAAACCGTAGCATTGTCGAACCTGCTGGTGCCTTGTCTGTGGCTGGCATGAAAAAATATATCAAAGCGAACAATCTACAAGGCAAAAACTGCGTTGGCATCGTCTGCGGTGCCAATATGAACTTCGATCGTTTGCGTTATATCGCTGAGCGTACCGAAATTGGCGAGAAAAAAGAAGCCATTTTTGGCGTGGCCATTCCTGAACAAACGGGTGCTTTCTTGAACTTCTGCCGCAGTCTACATGGACGCAACATTACTGAGTTTAATTACCGTGCTAATAGCAAAAAATCACCTGATTCTATGGAGCCAGCAGCAATCTTTGTCGGTATTGCCTTAAAAGAAGGCGAAAAAGAACGACAAACCATTAGTAATCAATTGGCAGTTGACGGCTATGAAGCTCATGACTTAACAGATGATGATATTGCCAAATCGCATATCCGTCATTTGATTGGTGGTCATGCTCATATCGAAAACGAACAGCTGCTAAAAGTAGAGTTCCCAGAGCGTCCGGGCGCTTTGCTGACGTTCTTAGAAAAATTGGGCGATGACTTTAATATCACCTTGTTTCATTATCGCAATCATGGCGCTGCTGAAGGGCGCGTTTTGGTCGGCTTGCAAGCCACTGAAAGCAACTCGCGCCAACTACAAGATGCCCTACTCGATATTGGTTATGACTGTACCATGCTAAATGACAATATCGGATATCAGCTGTTTTTGAAATAAGTACAAACGATCATCTAGCAAGTCAGTTTTTTAATGGATTAAAGAACTGACTTTGATGAATTGATAGAGAGTACTAGTTTTTAGCCCTCTCTCATTTATATTAGACATATTGATATTGGGCAGTTATGAAAAACATAATAATGGTCATAGTTTTATTAACTTTAGCGCTCTTAGCTTATAAGACCCTTCAACCTAAAACATCCATAAGTGGGTCTACAGTTGATGCTGTAATCGATATACCAACTGCCACTAATTCTCCATCTACCGATTTTAACGACATACCACCAACGTACGTTGATTCTAACCCATCTACAGCATCAGCCCCAATAGCAGAGCCAGTATTAAGTACAAAACCAGCTGCACCAAGCTTTACGTGTGATGGCAGACAACATTGCTCGCAGATGACCTCTTGCGCAGAAGCCACCTATTTTAGTAATAACTGTCCCAATACCAAAATGGATGGTAACCATGACGGTGTGCCTTGTGAGCAGCAATGGTGTAACTAGTTTTCCATATTACACCTACTAAAAACGTACCCTTTTTATCAGAATACAGAAGGAAGAGATCATCTTAATAAGGTCCTCTTCCACGTCTTTTTTTATTTCAATGATCATGCAAACTTTACTATGCTCAATGACAAGATCTATTTGCAAATACAAAATTCGCCCTAATATTATTAGTATTGTCTTGTTTTAAATAGAAATAGAAATCAATACAGAGTAATTATTATGAAAAACAACATTGATGATAAAAATCAAGCACTTGCTAGAATTCGTCTTGATAAATGGCTTTGGGCAGCACGTTTTTATCGGACGCGTACGCTTGCTAAACAGGCCATCGAAAGTGGACGGGTGCACTATGGTGGTAGCCGGGTGAAAACCAGTAAAGAGATTGCGGTCGGTGATGAATTAACGATTCGTCAAGGTTCAGCCACTGCGATGACCGAAAAAACCGTCATCGTTGAGGCGCTATCTGCCCAACGTGGTAATGCCGATGCGGCTCAAGTCTTATATTCAGAGACTGAGGAAAGTGAAACGCGCCGCGCTTATTATGCCGAGCAGCGCAAACTTGCCAACCTTGCCAGGCCCGACAATAAACCCAATAAAAAAGAGCGCCGTGACATTCAACGGTTTAAAAGTAAGCAAGATTAAAACCATCAAAAACTTACATCACGCTATCAGATGACCCTATTGTTCAGCCTCTGCCCTTGCCATTCAAGGCATTACACGTTACGCTGATAGCTGTTTTTAATCGATTGCATGTTAATAAGGGCCACATACGTTACGTGGGTTTCTTATGGCATGTTTTTTTTGTTATGAAAGGTCATATTATGCTGCTAAAAACTTGTACGCCATCGTCGGTACTGTTGGTTTGCTTAGGAAATATTTGCCGGTCTCCCACTGCTGAGGAGATTTTTCGTCAGCAAGCAGCCATTGCTGGCTTATCGATTAAAGTAGATTCAGCAGGCACAAGTGATGGTCATGTAGGCTCTGCACCTGACGAGCGCTCACAACGACATGCAAAGTCGCACGGTTATAAAATCAATAAATTGGTCGCGCGTCAAGTAAGTGATGATGACTTTCGAAATTTTGATTTAATTTTGGCAATGGATGCGCAAAACTTAGCTGATTTACAAGCCATGAAAGAGCGTTTGGAAGGTTCAGAAGATGATTTGGCTAAGCTTGCTTTGTTTAGTGAAGAAGATCCTACATATAGCGGTGACGATGTTCCAGACCCTTATAAAGGCGATAACGATGACTTCGAAGAAGTAATTGAACGTATTGAGTCAAGTGCTCAAGCTTGGATTGAGAGTTGGAAAGCTTGCTAGGCTTGAGTATTAATTTATGCGCCTTTTATGTTTTGTATCCTTTATAATAAGTGCCGCATGGTTTGCCATTTATTCGCCACATAGGCTCTGTTATGACCTCAACTTTACATCTCGATAGTAGCGCTCAGCCTACCATAGACATTGATTTTCCAAACAGATTACTTTCTGAGTCATCGGTGGATTTATCGCATAGTAATACAATGGCATTGGCTTGTGCAGCTGGGTCGGTCGTAGAATTAACAGATGAATCGCAGCTTGACGTTTTTATGGCAAGTTATGAAGACATTATAAGTCAAAAGTCATTATTTGTACTTTCTGGTGGCAGCAATGTCTTATTGCCAGCGCAGCTAGACGCAATCGTCTTACAGCCGAAAATGTGCGGTATTACTTTGGTAGCGCAAATCGATGAGTACGTAGACATTGAGGTCATGGCAGGCGAAAACTGGCATGACTTGGTGGTACATACGGTAAACCAAGGCTGGTATGGACTTGAAAATCTTGCACTGATACCTGGTCTTACTGGAGCGGCTCCTGTACAGAATATCGGTGCTTATGGTGTTCAGCTAGAAGATTGCTTAGAGTATGTACGCGCTTATCATTTACCAACCAAAACATGGCATCAGTTAAGCACAGCTGATTGCGAGTTCGGCTATCGTGATAGTATCTTTAAACGTGCACCCAATACGTGGTTAATCAGTTGCGTTGGGTTTAGATTGCATACTGATGTCAACAAAGTCTTAGCCAGTTATGGAGATGTAAAAACAGTTGCACAGCGCTATGCTGAGCAGCAAGACCGTACGCAAGTGACTCCTGTAGATGTGATGCAGGCTATCATAG
Source organism: Psychrobacter alimentarius (assembly GCF_001606025.1). NCBI lineage: Bacteria > Pseudomonadati > Pseudomonadota > Gammaproteobacteria > Moraxellales > Moraxellaceae > Psychrobacter > Psychrobacter alimentarius. The sequence continues at coordinate 1,824,275 of NZ_CP014945.1, forward strand.
ATATCCGTCAGCAAAAACTGCCCGACCCTAAACACCTACCGAATTGCGGTAGCTTTTTCCAAAACCCTATCATACCTCAAAAGCAATTCACCCAATTACAAACCACCTACCCTACTATCGTTGGCTACCCCATGCCTGATGACATGGTCAAAGTTGCAGCAGGATGGCTTATTGAGCAAGCAGGATTAAAAGGTGGCGGCATTGCACCCATCGTTACTCATCAACATCAAGCCTTAGTACTGACTAATCATACGCCTTATCAAGCAACCCAATATGACGTGGCAACCTCTCAAAAATATATCGCCACGGTTGTTTTTGAAAAATTTGCCATTCAATTATCACGTGAGCCAGTTTGGGTAAATACGGATGGCTCAGTTGGATATGATGAGTATGTGGCGTAAATCGTCAAGATCCAAAAGACGGTCATCTGAGCAACCGTTATCTAAAAGACTGTGGCGATATTATTTGCGTTCAGCTGAACGTATGATGAAGCTGTTTCGTATTATCAATATTACTTTTGTGCTTGGTTCAACGACGGTTATTTTAGTGATTATCAGTTTATTCACACCGTTGTTTTCTCAAACGATTGTTTATCTATTTACTCTGCTACCGTTACCTAAAGTGTCTGGCATGGCGATGACTTCGCCACCGACTGCTTACGTAGTATTAGGAGGAGGATTAACCAATAATAATAACAATCAAATCATCCTCAATAACTACAGTCTCAATCGTGCTCGTACGGCTGCTAGCGCCTACCATGACTTGCCTTTGCCGATTGTGTTGAGCGGTGCTGAAGCACCATGGCTCGGTCAATGGCTTATTGAGCATGGCATCGATGGACTGATTAGCGAAAATGCCAGTATGAATACTTGCGAAAACGCGCGCTTTACTGCCAAACGTATTCCTCTGCATCATGTGTACCTCATTACCGATAGCTACCATATGGCACGCGCACGTAGACAATTTGCTTTAAATGGTATCAATAGTACGCCGCTTAGTGCTCCTTTACCTGTCAATCGTGATTGGATGAAACCTGCACAAAACCTGAGCCATTCAAGACGTGCTGTTTATGAAGTTGCCGCCTATTTGCGTGATGTGATACGACCGCAGGTAGATTGCCGTCAGGCTAGAGACGTGACTTCACAACAGTTGCTAACGCCAAGAGGTGATGCTGAAAAGACAACGGCTGAATAGTGGCAAACGTTGGTCTACAAAAGCATATTTTATAATACTCATTTGCCTCACATTCATCACCACACTGACAATGGGTGTATAATGATCAGGGAAACCGCTATTTAAGAGAGTTACCATGCTCAGTATATTTTTACTAATTCCATTAAGTCTCATGCTGTTTGTGGTTGCCATTTGGGCCGTACGATATGCCGTCAAGTCAAATCAGTTCGAAGATTTGGACAACGCCTCACAACGTATCATCTTGGACGACCGCCAAGAGCGCAGGCAAACCATGCAAGCTCATACGCATGTAGAGCCTACTTCCCAGAAGAGCGAGCTGACTGTGACGAACATCAATAACCCAGAATCAGACAGTACCGGTACAGAACTCGCCGATCACGCTGATAAAGAAAAAATATCAAAACTTTGACTGTAATCTGTCCCCCTCTTTCATTGAGCTACTTATCATACTTTTTGACTAACTCTCAAAGACATTATTAGGTTTTCTTTTTTAGGAGATGCCCTCTATGACCACAGCTTTACTTGTTGCCGCGTTACTCATGGGGTTTTTTGGCTCTCCGCATTGCCTAGGTATGTGCGGCGGTCTTGTAACCGCATTCGGGTTATCGATGAAAGATTCAAGCCCAGCCAAACGTCGTGCGCTGGTTGCCACTTATCATATTGGGCGTTTGGGCAGTTATGCATTTTTAGGTTTGATCGCAGGCTTGATTGGTACGACTGTGCTAGAGCCATTGATGACTGGTAACAATCTGCCACGTATTTTATTGGGCTTAGTACTGGCCTTTGTTGGCGTAACCATGCTTGGTGCGCCGTTTTTGAATAAACTTGAACGGTTTGGTATGCGTTTTTGGCAGTACCTAAGCCCCCTTCGTCAAAAAGTATTCCCATTAAACACCTTTCCACGTGCTTTGACTGCGGGTCTGCTTTGGGGATTTTTACCTTGTGGTTTGGTATATGGTGCATTACTTATCGCTGTGGTTGCTCATAATCCTATAAGCGGTGCGGCACTCATGTTTGTTTTCGGTTTGGGAACAGTGCCGATGCTTGTAGCCACTCATGAAACCGTTGGCTGGTTGCGTGATAAAATTGGACGTTTCCGTTTAAGACAACTCAATGGTGCTGTGCTAGTGATATCTGGCTTAGCAGTTGTATTTACGCCCATCGTCATGTCTAGTATGCATGGTGGACATAGTCACGGTGGCAGCCATACAACTATGGATCACAGTAGCCATTCTGATATGAGTCAAATGAATCACGATATGAACCCAGAGATGGATCATAGCATGCATGATATGAGTGATGACACTGAGACGATGCATCATGCTCATTGATTTTTAGAGAGTGTCTATAACGTCAATTTTTTCTATGAATAATAAAAAAGTTCCTACTCTCGCTTCTGATAGTAGGAACTTTTTTATTGAGTACCGTTATTTTATAAAAATTACTCTTGCCACTGCTCAAGCGCAAACTTAGTCTCTAAGTGATCTTCTAACGCTGGTATATTAAAAGCATCATCTTCACTCACAAAGCTGATACTAATGCCTTTTTGTCCAGCGCGACCAGTACGTCCAATGCGATGCACATAATCGTCTGGTTGGTCAGGCAAAGTATAATTGATCACATGACTGATATCATCGACATGAATACCGCGACCTGCTACGTCCGTCGCCACTAAAACTGAGGCATGACCATCTTTAAAACGCTGTAGATATTTTTCACGTTTTTGTTGAATGACGTCACCCGATAACATGACAATTTTATGGGCTTGGCGCAGCTTATGATAAAGACGTTTGACTTGATCTTTGCGATTGGCAAAGATAATCACTTTTTCTACCGTAGCATCATTAATAATGCGCTGCAACGCTGTTAGCTTTTGATCTTCCGTTAATAAGTAAAAATGCTGATCGACCAACTCACTGGTTTTGTGCTCAGGTTCAATCTCAACAAACTGGGGTTCATGTAACCAGCGGTAAGCTAAATTCATCACGTCTTGGTTGAAAGTCGCCGAAAATAATAAACTTTGACGATCCGTATTAGCTGGCATTCGGCCTACTAGGCGTTTGATATCTGGGATAAATCCCATGTCGAGCATGCGATCAGCTTCATCTAATACCAGCACTTCCACACGATCTAAAAAAACCATGCCTTTATTGGCAAGATCAATGAGACGGCCAGGCGTTGCTACTAGAATATCAACATATTGACGATCAAGCTCATGCTGCTGATTTTCATAATTGGTTCCACCCATGATGCACACACTATGAAGTGATGTGTACTTAGTCAAGGCAAGACAATCTTCAAATATTTGCTGAGCAAGTTCACGAGTGGGTGCCATGACCACGGCACGTGGCTCTCCTAAGTAGCGTTCTTCATCGCTACCAAAAGGACGCTTAAGTAGTGCTTCCATAATAGTCAATAAAAACGTTGCCGTCTTACCAGTACCCGTCTGTGCCTGCCCAATAGCATCTTGGTTTGCCAAAGTATGAGGCAGTATTTTTGCCTGAATAGGGGTCAATGCCGTAAACCCCAAGTCATTGATGGCACGTAACGTTGCAGCTGACAGTGGCAAGTCAGTAAAGGTCGTAAAATTACTCAAAAAAATGTCCTTTTAAATGAATGGCTACTTATTATTGATTATAAATAGGTGTTGAATAATCGGTTGTCTTACTTTGCAACAGGAACAATGATGAAAACACCATTTGATCTGCACATCATTGACAAACATAGGAGCATAAAAAAGTCAAACCCAATACCTTATTCTACCGAGTACATTGATTTTACTCAACACAGGTAAGATAAGCTGGGCTTGACTCAGTAGTATATCAGTAGTGTATACAGACAATATAGCGAAACCGCTGTAATGACTGAATAGATTACTCTCCTACTTTTCTGACTTCTTCAGCTTGAAGGCCTTTATCGCCTTCAACTACGCTAAACTCAACCTTTTCACCGTCTTTCAAAGAACGATAGCCATCACCTTGAATCGCACGGAAATGGACAAAAATGTCTTCTCCGCTGTCACGTTGAATGAAACCAAAGCCTTTTGAGTCATTAAACCACTTAACGATACCTTGCTCACGAGCTGACATAATATTGCTTCCTAAAAAAGTCCGCTTAGCCCCAAATTCCTTTGCAACATTGCATACAAACGGGATCTAAGATTATAAAATCAAAAACTTAAGAGTACTACTTTTACCATCATTATTTGCATAAAGCCGTCGTCTTAAAGAGTTGTTCTTATAACCAAAAACTCTCTTCTTCAAAAGCTCATCATAATGATAGTAACAAACTTGCAATAAATATTGCGTAAAAAATATCATAGCACGGGTTTTTAGCAACATAAAGACTTTTAATCTGTTTTTTATTCTTTATTTCATTTACGCCATAATTTTTTTATAACCTTATGAGCAAGCTGTTATCATAAAGAGACATACTATTAAATTACCTCTTTTTACTTTTTTATCATCGATATATTTCACAATGCATTATAATTTACCCCCACTGCGCAACTGTTATAGAGAACATTATGACAACCCCTTCTCAATCTGCATCAAGTACAGAAACCTCGGATCAACACACCACTAAACGCCTTACCCACAAATTACTGCTTATTAATGGCGTCAATTTGAATTTGCTGGGTAAGCGCGAGCCTGAGATTTATGGTCATACAACGCTTGTAGACATTGAGAAACGTTTGATAGCTCGCGCTGCTGAGTACGGTATTGAGTTGATTTGTATACAATCAAATCATGAAGGCCAGCTGGTTGATGAAATACAGCATTATGGATTACTGGCCAATGCAACCGAGCAAGTGGATGCGATAATTATTAATCCTGCCGCCTTTACTCATACCTCGGTGGCGCTACGCGATGCATTGCTAGCCACACAAAAACCCTTTATAGAAGTACATCTATCTAATGTTCATGCGCGCGAGCCTTTTCGTCATCATTCTTATTTGAGCAATGTCGCTGTTGGTGTTATCTGCGGCTTGGGACATTTGGGGTATCAAATGGCATTAACGTATTGGCTTGATAATCTTTACTCTGTGGATATGAACGATATAGATACTCATAACTTCAATCGTAACGACTGATATCAGTAAAAGATTAGAGCTTGCATTAGATAACTTTTTTATCAGCACATTAGTTAAACAGCAATCATCTGGTTAAAGTATTAGAATTACGGCTGAGCAAACAATCCACTATATGGTGATATGAATGGCAAAATCGTCTGGAAAGCGCTTTATGAAACTCGCTGGCATGACAGCAAGTATTGCCGGTAAAGCAGCTAAAAACTCATTTAAGCATCTCTCAAGTGACGAAGAAAAACGCTTACAAGCGCGCTCAGAGCTAATGCAAGACGTGGGTATTCAGATAGCCGAAACCTTGGGAGAAATGAAAGGCGCAGTCATGAAGGTGGGACAAATTGCATCACAATATAAAGATGTGTTCCCCCCGGAAGTGGCTACTGCACTAGAAAAACTGCAAAAAGATGCACCGCCCATGCCTTATGCGCAAATACGCGTACAAGTAGAGCGGGAACTAAAAGCACCCATAAAAGAGCTGTTCAGCGAATTTGAAGAAGTGCCCTTTGCCGCCGCATCTATTGGACAAGTGCATAAAGCCATTTTGCCATCTGGACAAAAAGTGGTGGTAAAAGTTCAGTATCCTGATGTGGATGAAAACTGCGATAGCGACCTAAAACAAGTCCGTATGGCATTGAAAATCGCTGGTGTGCTCAACATGAGCAAACAGCTACAAGAACAACTATTTAATGAAATTCGCCAAAGCTTGCATGACGAGTTGGACTATATTAAAGAAGCCCATAATTTACGAGTGTTTGGGGCTTTTCATGCAGATGATGAAGGACTTATCATCCCTAAAGTTATTACCAGTCACTCATCCAAGCGCATTTTGACTTTGACTGAAGAGATGGGCGAAACTCTGACAGTTGCTGCAACTTGGAATAACGACATTAAACAAAAGATAGCTGAGCGATTGTTCCACTTTACCGCAGGGCAACTATTTGGGTTGTATCGTATGCATTGTGACCCACACCCAGGTAACTTTGCTTTTCGAGAAGATGGCAGCGTCGTGGCTTATGATTTTGGTGGGATTCGTAGCTATAGTGATAGCGAAGTTCAACTGTTTCGTCGATTCGCCAAACATGCCATCAAAGGTGATGTAACGGCACTTGAGCAGGACTTGATTGCCTTAGATATCCGCCGTGATGATGATAAAAACATACCGGGAGAATTTTATGAAAAATGGTTATCTATTGGTCTAAAACCTTTGTCTATTAAGCCTTATCATGAGGGCGATTTTGATTTTGGTAGCAGTCAGATACATCACGAAGCCATTGCACAAATGCGTACCTCTTTAAAATACTTTGGACAATTTCAACCTTCTGCAACCACTATGATGTTAGATCGCACCATATCAGGACAGTATTGGAACTTAGTTAATCTAGGGGTTAAGATTGACCTATCGCCATTCGTTGATGAGTATATTGACGTATAAACGATAATTGCGCCTCTAAACGTTAGACGAATACTAGTGCCCCTATCTAGACATGTAATGCATGACCACAGCGATCACAAAACTCTGCCCCTATAGCATGCCCAAACTTACCACAGTTTGGACAAGTAACTGGATCGAGCTGCGGACGCATGTTACGCGTCAACTCTGAGGTAAAGATACCGGTTGGTACCGCAATGACAGCATAACCTGTAATCATGACCATCGTTGCAATGGCCTGACCAAGTGGCGTTTTCGGTGAAATATCACCATATCCCACTGTGGTTAACGTCACAACTGCCCAATAAATAGAGATTGGAATACTTGTAAAGCCGTTTTCTGGTCCTTCTACCACGTACACGATAGAGCCATAAATAGTCACCAAGAGAACAAGCGATAAGAAAAATACCGTTATCTTTTGCTGACTGGTTCTCAGTGCTGAAGCCAAAAAACCTGCTTGCTGCATATAAGCTTTGAGTTTGAGGACTCGAAACACGCGTAAAAGACGCAAAATACGTATGACGATAAGATACTGCACGCCACCAAAGACAAGGCTCAAATAACTGGGTAAAATGGACAGTAAATCTACAACGCCAAAAAAACTAAATACGTATCGAAAGCGATTGGGTGCCGAAAACAGCCTTAATATATATTCAATCGTGAACAAAATAGTAAAAAACCATTCTGCATAAAAAAATATCGTCCCATATTGCAAACGTACAAACAACACACTGTCTAACATGACCACGCCCACACTGGCTAAAATTGCAATGAGCAACACAATATCGAAAAGCTTGCCCAAGCGGGTATCCGTACCTTCAATAATGATATGAATGCGGTTACGTAAGTGTGTGATGGCTTCAGCAGTTGGTTGTTTCATAGAATCCGTACGTCGTAAAATCAATGGCTTGATAATAAGCAATGACTTAAAATATGATGAATAAGGCCAAGTTAGTTAAAATACACGAAACTGGTTTATAATATTACTGACTTATCGCCGTTAATATAGTTTATAAGTTGCCACAGTGTAGCAAAAAAGCACTTCTAACAACATACAAATCGTTAACACATAGGTAGCTCTATTACGTTAAATACACGGATATTCCGAGTAGGAAACGCGCGTTTGAGTATTTATAAGTGTTATTAATCGGTTTTTTAAGCATAAAAAATAATACGCAAAAATTAAGGATGTTATATGGCAGGCCATTCAAAATGGGCAAATATCAAACACCGTAAAGCCCGTCAGGATGCGGTAAAAGGTAAAATATTTACCAAAATTATTCGTGAAATTGTTTCTGCTGCCAAGCAAGGTGATCCTGATCCGGATAAGAACCCACGCTTGCGTGCTGTCATCGAAAAAGCATTGTCAGTCAATATGACCCGAGACACCATCAATCGCGCTGTCGATCGTGGTACTGGTGGCGGTGATAACGAAAACATGGAAGAAGTCAGCTATGAGGGTTATGGGGTTGGCGGTGTGGCAGTATTGGTTGAGACTATGACTGACAATCTTAATCGTACCGTTAGCGAAGTACGTCATGCATTTACAAAAAATGATGGTAATTTGGGCACATCAGGATCAGTGGCTTACCTATTTACCAAACGTGGTGAAATCAGTTTTAATGATACCAACTTAGAAGAAGACGTCATGCTGGTTGCACTAGAGGCTGGCGCGCTCGATATCGAAAATGATGGCGAAACATTGATGGTCATCACTGAATGGGAAAGTTTTGGTCAAGTTCAAGACGCGCTTAATGCTGCTGGTCTTGTCTCTGACAATGCAGAAGTGACTATGTCACCCTCAACCACAGCTGAAATAGACAATGTGGAAGATGCCGAAAAAATCCTAAAAATGATCGATATGTTAGAAGATGCTGATGATGTGCAAGAAGTTTATACTAACGTTAACTTCTCTGCTGATGTAATGGCACAGCTTGAGCAATAAGTTTATTCAATCATTGGTTGTTACTCACAAAAGAGGCCAAACGCCATAAACGTTCGGCCTCTTTGTATTTTACGACTGATAGCTGTTGGTGATAACTCAACTCAAACTAGACTTTGCAGGTAATTCCTTCTAGCGCTAATAAGTACTCTTTCTTATCCAGTCCACCTGTATAACCACCAAGTTTACCATCACTGCTGATGACTCGATGACAGGGAATAATCACGCTGAAGGGATTTTTACCATTGGCTTGCGCTACTGCACGAAAGCCTTTGGGATTATCTACACGCTGAGCAAGAGTGGCATAACTAATAGTCTCGCCATATCCAATCTCTTGCAGTGCACCCCAAACTCGCTGCTGAAATGCTGTACCCGCACTGGTATCAATTGGCAAGTCAAAGTCACTACGCTGTCCTTGCATATAATTCTGTATCTGAGCAATGCTTGCCAGCAATACCTCTTGTTCTTTGTCATTGGACTCTAACTGATCAGCAGCGATAAATGTCACCTCATCGACATCAAATTTATAATGCTTTGATAAAGCTTTGAGTTTGATTTTATCTTGCCAGTGCTCATCAAGCGCAAGCCAATTACACCAAATCAGCTTTGCCGTATTGTTGATGACATGGCTTGCCAGCAACAAAGCAGCCTTAGGTGATGAGCTATTATTGTGAACGATATCGGTTAATACAACGCTAGTAACGATCATATACTGACTCCTGTCCTATTATTTGGTTGCTGGCAGTTTCGCTAATTACTCTTTATCGTCTGTTTCAAACAATGCGGCGACGAACTGTTTTGGACTAAAGGCACGTAAATCATCAATCGATTCGCCCACTCCAATATAACGAATAGGTACATCGGTCGTCTCAGCAATATTGAAGACCACCCCACCTTTAGCCGTACCATCTAGTTTGGTGATGGTAATACCCGTCAATGGTACCGCTTTATTAAACAATTCAACTTGGTTAATTGCATTTTGACCTGTGCCAGCATCAAGAACAATCATACCTTCGTGCGGTGCGCTTGGATCCGCTTTACGCATGACTCGTACCACTTTCTCCAGCTCAGCCATCAGATGCGTTTTGTTTTGCAGACGTCCTGCCGTGTCTGCGATTAGCACATCGATATTCTTTGCTTTGGCAGACTGCATGGCATCAAAGATAACAGAAGCACTATCAGAACCATGACCTTGCGCTACAACTGGGATGTTGTTGCGCTCACCCCAAATCTGTAGCTGCTCGGTGGCCGCCGCGCGGAATGTATCACCTGCCGCCAGCATGACTGATTTGCCTTCACCTTGTAAACGCTTGGCAAGCTTGCCGATAGTCGTGGTTTTCCCCACCCCATTGACCCCCACCATCAAGATAACAAATGGTTTTTTGCTGGTATCAATCACGAGCGGCTCAACTTTGGGGGTTAAGATATCAACCAACTCACTTTGTAATGCTTTATACAATGAATGGGCATAGATCAGATCGCCACGGGCCGTCTGCTCAGTTAAGCTTTTGATAATGCGATTGGTGGCATTGACACCAATATCGGCAACCAACAACTGATCTTCAACTTCTTCTAAAAGCTCATCATCGATCTCTTTACCACCGATAAGAATACTGACCATACCTTCAGCCAAATTCTTACGTGACTTACTAAGCCCCGTTTTCATACGATTAAACCAGCTGCCTGATTTTTTATTTTCTTGAGTCTCTTGTGATTCTACAGCAGGGTTTTCTAGTTCTGGCGCTTTTGGTTGGTTGTCCATAGGCGCAACGCTTGGCGTATCCCCTAACTGCTCTTGTAACGGCATAGCTGGGATAGAAGGCATAGCATTAACATTAGCGTTTACTGCTACATTTGTTTCTTGAGTATCTGACTTGGTATCTGAAAAACTTTCAAATGTATTGTAGGGTGCACTCTGTCCTTCTGTCATACCAACGGGAGTACCCAAAGCGATACTATTAGATTCATCCGTATTGACGATACCTTGATCGCTTGTATCATTTACTTGTTGTTCTGGTATGCTTTTATTATTGGGCGTTTTGGTTGCGACGGTATCTTCAGTCTCATCAATAATGGGGACAGATTGCGTCGGCAGACTGGGTAAGGTAATATCATCGTCATCTAAGTCATCAAGATCGCCGTCAAGATTGATGACCACACGATTGCTATTATTTGGATTGTTCATAAGCTTGCCCTAAAAGTTATCACTATCAATTATTCGTTTATTTTAAGTAGATTTATATATCGTCATAAGCGTACTGCCTTATGACAGACAATTTTTAGTCTAGTTTAGCATAGTTCGAGTGGTGCTCAGACCTTACCATCGTAGACTATCATCAAAATTTACAAGTTTAAAAGACCAACGGATGATTTGAGAAAGTTTCGCTTAAGATTCGGACACAAAAATCCGACCTGTTGTCAGCCGAACTTCGCCTACTCTAACAAGCTTTACTTCATCATTTTCTTGTCACTTTATACTTAATTTATAGGAATTACCTATGACATCATTATCCACTCTTTGTAAAAAACAAAGCAAAAAAACAGCGGCCATTAGCGCCACCTTATTATTCGCGACATTTGCTCTATCAGCTGTTTCAGGTTGTACGACCACGCAAGAGTTTAAACCGACGGCTAGCGTAATGGTTGGGGCACACAAATCATTATAAAACCGCTTATGGTTATATTTGGATGTGGTGCATCCATCCCTTCCTCTACAACTTGTCATTTATATAAGTAGAACATACCATGTCATCGTCTTTACCTTTATCTACTCTTTCGCTGCGTATCGCCTGTGCGTTGGCCATAACCGCTACGCTTGCTGCTTGCCAAACCACTACTATTGGCTCTAGTTTATCTTCTACTGACAACAATCAAGCCACTCAAGCTGTTTCAAATAAAAATACCTTGAGCCAGAACCCTTCAGGTCAAAACACAGCAGCTCAAGATAAAAACTCGCAAGCAGATATATCATCTGAGCTGACCATGAATACGTCAGGTCGACATGAATATCAGTTAGAAAATGGCCTAAAAGTAGTGGTAAAAGAAGATCATCGCGCACCAGTGGTTATGACACAGATTTGGTATCGGGTTGGTTCAACGGATGAGCCAGCTGATAAAGGCGGTATTTCTCATTTGCTTGAACATATGATGTTTAAAGGCACGTCTAATGTTTCAAGTGATGATTATGAGCGTTTGATTGCCAAATTCGGCGGCGTCAACAATGCCTTTACCAGCTATGACTATACCGGCTACTACGAATTGTTTCCTGCCAATCGCTTCCCTTTAGCGTTAGAGCTTGAAGCAGATCGCATGAAAAACTTAATGTTTAATGATGACGCTTTTGCTAAAGAGCATCAAGTTGTCATGGAAGAGCGTCGTCAGCGCACCGATGATAACCCATTGGCTAAAGCCTACGAATCTTTCCGTTTGCTAGCCTTACCTAACAGTCCTAAAGGCGAGTCTATCATTGGGCCTATGAATGAGCTGGAATCAATCAAGCTCTCAGACGTAAAAGACTGGTACAAAACATGGTATGCCCCAAACAATGCCACCTTAGTCATTGTGGGTGACGTGGAGCCAACAGAGGTATTGGCGCAAGTCAAACGTTACTTTGGTGAGTTGTCTCCAAGCGAGCTGCCAAACCGCCCTGCTGTCAATCAAAAAGGTTTTCGTGGTTATCAGCAAGTTGATTCTGAGCAAGCCGTACAAGTTCCAGTGCTACTGATGGGTTACAACGTACCAAGTCTAGTAACAGCAGGCGCCAGCAATGAAAACCAAGCTTACGCACTGTCACTGGCTCAGGATGTATTAGATGGCGGTTTGTCTGCACGGTTGGAGAGTCGATTGATACGTGAGAAAGGCCTTTTGACGACAGTAGGTACGTCTTACGACTTACTGGATCGCGGCGATGGTCTATTTTTGATTCAGGCAACACCACGTGAAGGTGTCAGTCTCGATCAAGCGCAACAAGCCATTATCGCTGAAATAGAAAAACTAAAGACCGATCCCATCAATGCAGATGAAATCAGTCGTGCCAAAACCAATACAGTAACAGGTCTTGTCTACGCTCAAGATAGTATGGAGGGTCAAGCACGTATGATTGGTTCACTACAGTCTATTGGTCTTGATGACAGACTGCTTGCCGAACTACCAACCAAACTCGATAAAGTAACGATTGCTGATATCCAAACAGCAAGTAAAAAGTATTTGGTAAAGGATAACTTAACGGTGATGCATATCATACCGCCCACTGACAACGCCGCTAAAAAAGACAAATAGTGACAACGTATGACTCCTTTATCCAATCAAAAAGCCCACTAAAAAGGCTTCATTAATAAGAAGAAAACCATGACTCAACCCAGTGATTTATATCAAATCAGAAAAAAGTCGTTGAATAACGCATACTCCTCAACACCGGCAGCTACGTCTACGCTCAAGAAGTTGTCCAGTCTGAGCGTTGGCGTACTCTTAGGTCTTGCAACGTTGACCGTGACCGCACAAGCAGACACAGCGGGGGTTGAAGAGCCTCGTGGATCAGCTACATTGGTTGATACCAACGCGCCAATTGCTGCCTTATCAACATTGACGAGCATTGACGATGCCAAGCCATTAAAGGTTACCGCACCCACGATTCAACAGTTTAAAACGAAAGCTGGCGTGCCCGTACTCTTTGTACAAACAACGACCCTACCAATTGTCGACATCGATTTGCGTTTTAACGCTGGTAGCGCCCGTGATGCCAGCATACGTAAGGACGGTTTTGGCATTGCCAATATGACTGCGACGATGTTGACACAAGGCACAAAAAAGCTCAACGAAGATGAATTTACCCGAGCAGGTGAAACGTTGGGGATTAATCTAAATAGTAGTGCTTATAAGGATATGTTTATCGTCTCGCTGCGTAGCTTATCTGATGATAAACATTTATTACCTGGCATCGATTTGATGACCCAAATGCTCAATGACCCTGCTTTTGACGATCAAACATTAGCACGCAACAAAGCACGACTTTTGGTCGGCTTGCAGCAGCAAAAGCAAGACCCAAACAGTTTGGCAAGTGACGCTTTTAACCAAGCCTTATATGGCGATCATCCTTATGCCCATCCGTCAGCTGGCACTTTAGACACTGTGCCTAATATTGACCGACAACAATTGATTGACTTCAAAAACCGTTATTTGGTTGCTGCCAATGCTTCTATTGCGATGACAGGTAATCTGACCTTGGAACAAGCGAAAAAGCTGGCAGAAGGTATTACTGCTGGATTACCCGCTGGTCAATCCGCAGCGACCTTACCTGAGCCAAAACTGCTCAATCAAACAAAACACATTCATATTCCGTTTCCAAGTACTCAAACCACCATATTGATGGGTCAATTGGGCAGTAAACGCGCAACCAATCCAAAGGATCAGCAACAACAAACCAATTTTGCGGTAGGTAATGAGGTGCTGGCCGGTAGCAGTTTTAATGCGCGATTGATGACTGAAGTTAGGCAAAATCTTGGTTATACCTATGGAATCACAGGCTCAATGAATCCGATGTTGGCCAAAGGCCCTTATCAGATTGGTTTTTCAACCCGAAATGATAAAGCGCGTGATGCTATTGATGCCAGCTTAGCGGTCATTAATGACACTTTGGATAAAGGCATTACCAATAGCGAGATGCGTCTTACAACAGACAATCTTAAAAACAGCTTTCCGATGGGTTTTGCCAGCAATGCAGGCATTAATAACTTGCTCGGTATGATGAATTTTTATCAATTACCCAGTGACTATTTAAGTAATTATATCAATCGTATTGATCAAGTGAAGCTGGCGGGCGTTAATCAAGCGATGCGCGACATACTAAAGCCTGAAGACTTCTTAATTGTCACCGTTGGACAAGACGATCCTTGGAAGGACAAAAAGGCTAAAAAGGCTAAAAAGGCTAAAAAACCATAATCACAAAACCTGCTGCAAAAGACATGTAAATAAGGGGCAATGCTTTATGTATTGCTCCTTATTCACTATAAATGCCACTAATATTTATATTTAATCCAATCTAAAATCTAACAATCAATCAGAAACCGTTACCGCCACATCATACATAAGATTTTTAGGTTTATAAGTTGCCCCGTTGTATGCCAACCGAATCACATGTTTGTCATAAGAATCGACTTTATAGTCGCCATTGGCAAAATTATGCATCATAGGTACTACCAATAGCGCTTCGATTTGACTGTTATTGACTTTGACTGAGATGCTCTGACCGCTACGTGGATACAAAAAATAATCGCAATAGTTGTCTATCATAACTTCTTCAGTACGTTCAATGACCTGACTGCCCACTTCTTCTTGTATCAGTTTTGGACAAAGATCGGTACGTTCAGCAGCCAATCTGGCGTAAGAATTTCTGATACTCTCTTCAACCTCTTCCGCATTTTGTGCCTTTCTATCAAGCTTGGCAGACTTATCTCCCGTCAACGATTGGTCCTCAGAAGAAGTCTCTGGACTACAAGCACTCACAAATACCAAGAATAGAAAAATCAGACCAAACACAGCCACGGCTATATTGTTTGGTCGTAGAAAAGTCCTTTTTGGTTTACCAGAATCATCATCTTTGGGTATTATTGAATACCGTTTTTTCATAAATCCTGCTCATAATAAGTGCTGTTTTTTACTTTATAAATCAAAGAATATAAAGTGAATAAAACCTACTATTAAAGCACAATTTATGAGCGTTAGAAAATTTATGATGACTTAGCCGTCTATCTTTTAAACTTACGATATTTAACTTTCCATACCGATTTTATCAACATGATTGTACTTTCTATCGCTTTATAAAATATTCATTTGATGATTGAATGGTTTATAAAGCGGATCAGTTAATAACGGCAAGAAGAGCTACTACTAGCATGGTTAAAGCCCCATTTGCGATAGCCATCCGTATCTAAATGAATGGCGCCCGTAGCATACAATCCCAAACCAAAATTATGCTCTTTTCCTTGATATTGCCAAAACTGACACAACCCATCTTGCATGGTGCTGCGTTGCCACAAATTATCTTCGTACTCTGGCACCCAAATATCCATAGCGCTACCATTCATATGCTTACTACTATCTGCACCACCTGCACAATTATTTAAGCCAGGACTACGATATACTGAGCGTATCTCACTGGTGGCTGGAATAATGCCTTGGTTTTTGAGTTCAGTATACAAACGCAAAGTCGGTACTATATTTGCCCATAATTCTTGCGGGGGTAACTGATAAGGCTCATAACCACATTTGTCCCAGCTACGAGCTGTAGTAAGCAATTGAGACAAAGGTGGTACATTTCGTGCCCCTACTCTTGTAGTCAGATATCGTTGATACTCTGCGACTTGCTGAGCACGATAGCTATTGCTGTTTAGCCACGCATTAAAACCTATATTGCTAGAGTCACTATTGGTGCTGTTGTAAGTATTATTTGCGGTACTGTATTTATTATAAGTGGTGCTATATACAGGCGTACGGCGATTGATATTCACCTGTTTATTCTCTTGAATCGATATGCTTGCATTGGGAGTAAAATCACGCTGTTTTTGAGCGATTAATCCTTGCATACTATCACCAGTATTTGCACCGCTTAGTATTGTGACACCAGGACTGTGATTTGAAGCGTTTGTAGAAGAGCTGATATAAGCATTACCATTATCGGCACTATTACCATGACGTATTTGAATACGGCGCTCACTGCTGTCACTCAACAAAGCTGCATGAGCAGAGAGGCTACTGGCACAAATAAATAGTACAACAAGCGGTTTTTGAATCTGTTTGTAAGCAGAATTTTTTGTGTTGGTCATTGCAAGAAACTACCAATAAAAAGGTTTTATCGATACTATCAAATTTTTGATAAGCAGGCTAAACTATCGTCTCTAATTATAGAGGTGATATTCGTAATTAACACTTATCCTCACAGTTTTTATAATTACGTGATTTTGGTACTTGCGCGTTACCTTATTGTTGACATCCAATTAGAATAGACACAGTATCGTCACATTTTAAGCCTTCTTTTTAAGCAAAAACTTCCTCCTACATCAATTGCTAGTCACTCTTTGCCTATGTCTTCTAACCTGCAGTATCGTTTTTCACGTCAAAGCCATCACTTAGGTCAAGGTCATGCACCGACACTATGGCAACGTATACATATAGATCCTTGGTTGACCCTTCTCTTGTTAACGGTTTGCTGTATTGGTCTGACGATTTTATACAGCGCTTCTGGTCAAGAAGTGAATATGGTCCTACGCCAAATGGTCAGCTATGGAGTGGCTTTTTCGGTTATGTTTACCATGGCGCAGATACCACCCAGTATCTATCGCACCTTCACGCCTATCTTTTATGTGCTTGGCCTAGTGCTGTTAATTTTGGTCGATATCATCGGCGAAGTACGTATGGGTGCCCAGCGCTGGATTAATTTACCCGGATTTGGCAGTGTACAACCATCTGAATTTATGAAACTGGGTATGCCAATGATGTGTGCTTGGTTTTTATCCAAACGTGACCTGCCACCTTCTTTTTCGAGTATTGCGATTACCTTAACTTTAATCGTTGTTCCCGTATTACTGATTGCTAAAGAACCTGATCTTGGTACGTCGCTGTTAGTAGCAGGTAGTGGCATATTTGTACTGTTTTTAGCAGGGTTATCTTGGCGATTGATTTCAGCCGCTGCCATCTTAGCTGTACCTTTTATTGCTTTTGCATGGAATTTTTTATTACATGACTATCAGCGTACACGTGTACTGACCCTACTTAATCCAGAAGCCGATGTACAAGGAGCTGGCTGGAATATCATTCAGTCAAAAACAGCTATCGGCGCAGGTGGTCTGACAGGTAAAGGCTATTTGGAAGGCACACAATCTCATTTGCACTTTTTACCAGAAGGACATACTGACTTTATCATCGCCGCTTTTTCCGAGGAGTTTGGTCTGTTAGGCGTCATGCTCTTGATGTTTATTTATTCTTGTTTGCTTATGCGCGCTTTGTATATTGCATTTACACATCCTGACGTCTATAGCAGATTATTAGCAGGCGCTATTGCTATGTCTTTCTTTGTTTATGTATTCGTTAATGTTGGGATGGTCAGCGGTCTTTTACCTGTCGTGGGTGTACCTTTACCTTTCATTAGCTATGGCGGTACAGCTATCGTCACCCTGATGGCTGGGTTCGGACTGCTAATGTCTATTCACACTCACAAAAGCAACTAGCCTTAATACTACCAAACTATATATGAATCAATGGTTTGCTGTCACTTTCATCCTATTGCGCCCTTGAAATGTGTCAGTAAACCCACCACATAAGCCTTCTCGCTATAATCAATATAGTGCAAAGTAATTATTCAATCGTTATTAGATACGTAGGCGTGGCGATTTATACCCTTTCAACTGGCACTCCTATTCTATCTTTCTTGCTAACGCCCGTCTTATCTTAGTTTAAACAAAGAGATGTTGTAATCGCTTTGTGCAGATAAACGCCCTATTCATCTGTTGCTGATCTTACTAACCCAAAAATGTAATCAGTCATATTGGTAGTGATGTACATCCTTAAACTAGCTTAAATATAGTCAGACGTTCTGATTTTATAGCAGTAGTTACAAAAAATTTATTATTGTTTACTATAAATTTAGTGCTTTTAGTATGCACTTTATAAGGATTTCTTCACAATTAAGCAGTTTGACACTCAAGTTCGAAAGAACTTAATCCTTGTTTTTTACAAATAATTGCGTTAACCTCGTTTTATTGCAGCTTGATACATAACCCGTACAGAGCTGCTAATAAACTTTGCATTTAATTATAGTTTGGTTATAGCCCTTACGTATAGTTAGCAGCTTATAGATTTATGAATTTCAAATACACTACTTAATTAACGTTTTAATAACAAAGTAATACGTAATACCTTTTAAAAAAACATATTAATTTAGCAAAGAAAGAAATTTTGTAAATTTGGCATATAGTGGTATTAGCACCCAGATTCTTATTGTAAATTATGAGCTTACCCGTATTACTAACTATCATTTGAGCGTTTTATAAGTATTATCGGTTATGTTGCCGTTATCCACTTATTATAATGAAATGAAAATTACCATATATTAAGACCTATAAAAGCCGCAATTTGACATCAACGATTATATGAACAGCGGATTGATGGTAAGGCTTTAGAGCTTGTGTGAGTATTAGATTGGTCTATTACTTGTGCACTCAATCTAACAATGATTAGAGCTAGGTTTTGATGTATAAGTTATAGAGGTATCTATGAACAAGCGTTTATCTGGTCTACTTACTATGTCAGCTGTTTTATTTGCTGGCTCTGCAGTCGCTACCAATGCAAATGCGGTAGAAGCAAAAACCTCTCTTGCGATGATTTCACAAGATAACGCCTCCCACATTGATCGTGTACTTGGTGAGCTTAGCCGTCAACATGATGGTGCATCAAGTTTGGTTAAATCAGCGCGTCAACCCACTTCACTAGCACTCAACAGCTCTCTATTAGCAAGCGATACTACGCTGGCCAGTAATGATGAAGATGTACTGGAACGTCTTACCGCGGTAGCTTCTAACTCAGTGAGTAAATTTAAGCAAACTGGCTTGGCGTCTTGGTACGGTCGTAAGTTCCATGGTCGTAAAACAGCCAGTGGCGAAACCTTTGATATGAATGCTTTGACAGCGGCTCATCGCTCATTGCCACTTAACTGTTACGTTAAAGTGACCAATAAGACAAACGGCAAAAGCGTCGTGGTAAAAGTCAATGATCGTGGTCCATTTCACGGTAACCGTGTAATGGATTTGTCTTATGGTGCTGCTAAACGTCTAGGTATCACGAGCAAAGGTGTTGGTAACGTTGCTATCGAGCGTGTTTCAGGTCCATAGTTTATCGTTTCAGGTTCATGGTTATAAACCAGAGCAAAAAAAGAGCGCCTAACTTCATTGGTAGTTAGGTGCTCTTTTTATGACTGATGCTTATCATAAAAATAAGTGTAGTCGATTCTAAATAAAACAGATACATGGTATTGTAATGCTGGGTATGCCAACGCTGAACTGGTATAAATTTTTCTTGCTTGCTGTGGTTTCGCAGACACAGGCTGCAAAACTTCTCGTTTAAAGATAAGATCCCGTCACGCTATATCGTTTTTATATTGAACTCACTATGGATGAGCTTACAACTCAAAGGCACTTTCAATCGCATCATCCAGACGCTCTACAGCAATTACATTAATACCTTTAAATTGTGGAGCATCCTTGGCAGGTGCATTGGCCTTCGGAATAATGGCGTGTTTAAAACCATGTTTCATGGCTTCTTTTAAACGCTCTTGTCCGTTGGGTACTGGGCGAATCTCTCCAGATAACCCTACCTCACCAAATACAGCCAGTGAAGATGGCAATGCTCTTTCCTTGATACTAGACGCACAAGCCAACAACACCGCCAAATCTGACCCTGTCTCGATCACTTTGACCCCACCAACCACGTTGACATATACGTCTTGTCCGCTAGTATGAATACCGCCATGACGGTGCATGACAGCCAATAGCATAGACAATCGCTGAAAATCTAAGCCTAGAGCCATACGTCTCGGTTGTCCTTGCGAATCATCAACCAATGCCTGCACCTCCACCAGCAACGGTCTTGTGCCTTCACGACTCACCATAACCACAGAGCCTGCGACAGGTTTATCATAGCGGCTTAAAAATATTGCCGATGGATTGGCAACTTCTTTGAGCCCCATGTCAGTCATACCGAAGATACCTAGCTCATTGACTGCACCAAAACGGTTTTTGACCGCCCGAATCATTCGAAAGCGTGAATCAGACTGACCTTCAAAGTACAATACCGTGTCAACCATATGCTCAAGTACGCGTGGCCCTGCTAGCGTACCCTCTTTAGTCACATGACCCACTAAAAATAGCGCTGTACCAGTTTGCTTAGCATAGCGCGTCAAAATCGCAGCCGACTCTCGAATTTGGCTGACGCCTCCTGGTGCTGAATTGATCGCGTCAGTATAGATAGTCTGAATAGAGTCAATAATAGCGATGGCAGGCTGTTCTTGTGTCAGTGCGGCGCAAATGGTTTCAACATTGGTTTCAGCCAATACTCGTAATCTGTCAGCAGGCAAATCTAAACGCTTAGCCCGCATAGCAACCTGCGCTAGTGATTCTTCACCAGTGACATATAACGCACTACCTGCCAGTGAATCGGCACGCGCCATATTGGTCGCTGTCTGTAACAAGATTGTTGACTTACCAATACCAGGGTCGCCCCCGATCAATACGACGGAACCTGCAACCAGACCGCCACCAAGCACACGATCAAACTCGCTGATACCTGTTGGCAAGCGAGTATCTAACGTGACACTGACCGCATTGAGAGGCATGACGGCACTATGAGTACCAGAGTAATTTCCAGCTGGCGCGCTAGTGCCACGAGGCGTAGCACGGCTAGCATTAGGTTTAGTCGTATTTTTATTATGATGTGGCATACTGACATTTGGCGCTTCAACCAGACTGTTCCATTCACCGCAGTCAGTGCACTGTCCAGCCCACTTTCCAAAATGCGCTCCGCAATGTTGACAGACATAACTACTTTTACTTTTTGCCATAACCTATCAGCCTTATTCAGAAGATCAATCGAGAATAATGAATAGAATAACGTGACGCTTCAATGAAGCGTTTATTTAAGAATAGTTTTTAAGGGAAGCCTATATTCGAAGTAACTGGCTTAGTTTTATAGAAGAGGCAATACAAGATATAAGAAAAATTTAAATATAAGAAAGAAGATTAATGACCGCTGGTATCAAAATTTTACTTTAAAATTTTGATACCAGCATTAAACGTAGATACAAGCTGTGATATGTTTTGATGTATTCAACTATACTTGAAAATCTTTACCCAAATAAACCGACTTCACCAGCTCATTGTCTAACACTTCATCAGAAGTACCTTCAGCAATAATCGCACCTTCTGACACAATATAAGCCTTCTCACAAATAGCCAAAGTGTCACGGACATTATGGTCGGTAATGAGTACACCAATACCCCGATTCTTTAGGGTTAAAATAACGTCTTTGATATCACCAACAGAGATAGGATCAACCCCTGCAAAAGGCTCATCTAATAAGATAAATTTTGGATTGGCAGCTAAAGCACGCGCAATCTCGCAGCGACGACGCTCACCACCCGAAACACTCATACCTAACGATTTACGTACATGCTCTAGATGGAACTCACCAATCAACTTTTCAAGTTCTTGGCGCTGCTGACTTACATTTAACTCTTTGCGAGTTTGCAAAATAGCCAAAATGTTGTCTTCAATAGATAATTTACGAAAAATAGAGGCTTCTTGTGGCAAATAGCCAATACCAGCGCGCGCACGCTCATGCATCGCATACTTAGACAAGTCCATTTTTCCTAAGGTGACACGTCCTTTATCCATATTCACCAGACCCACTACCATATAGAAGCTGGTGGTCTTACCTGCGCCATTTGGGCCTAGTAGCCCAACGACTTGACCTTGCTCAACAGAAAAAGAAACGTCTTTAACCACCCAACGTTTGCCATAGCGTTTACCCAAATTCTGCATGGTTAATCGCGCAGCAGGTGCTGCATTACTATCAGTTATCAAAGAATCTGTATTTTTATTATCACTCATAACTTACTCATACTGTGGCGAAATACAAGCACCGCTAGAGGCATACGGACTTGTTTATGTATCGATAGATTAACTACCCAGTTTTTTATTAGCGTACACCACTTTGACTGTTATTGCCGCTTGGCGGGAAGACAAGCTCTACTCGCTGATTACCGCCTGCAGTCGCTTCAACGTCGCCAGCTTTTAAGCTATAGCGAATAACGTTACCTGCAAAACTTGCTCCGTTTTGAACCAGCTTTGCATTTCCTGTCAATGTAATGATACCTGTGACCGCATTATAATCAATTTTATTGGCTTGACCTTTTGCTAGGCCTTTCTCCTGCGTGACAACTTGCTGCATTGTCGCTGGACGTCCAGTTGCTACAGCAGAATTTATACTGCGCTGTTGAGACAGATTGACGGTGATATTATCAGCCGTCATCTTGAATGTACCCTGAGTGATGATAACACTACCAGAGTAACTCGTAACGCCTGTACGCTCACTATAAGTTGCTTTATCAGCCAACAGTTTGATTTCTTGATTGGCATCTGATGGCAGTGCATGACTATAAAGCGGTAGCGCTAAGAGCATAACCACTGGCAACGCTTGCAATCGACGCGAGCGATATGTGGCTGAATAAGAACGTATCAATGATGAGCGCAAAGTAGGCAAAAATTTAGATTTCATAAAAATCACTCGTTTTATAAGGGGGTAGTAGGATTTGCAAACTTCATGCGAACTACTGTTTTGTCATAAGTTTTTAGTATAAACGCAGCTTAGATTAGAATAGTGCTTTATCTTGGCGATCAGAAGGCGTAAAAGCAACAGCAACTTGACCGAACTCATACTCACCTGTTTCAAGATTTGCTGTCATACTTGATGCTTCAAATCGATTCATACCTTGTTCAATCTTAACAGGCTCCTCACTATATACTTTTCCGGATTTGGTGTTCCCTTTAAGGGTGCTACCAGTTACCTTTATCGGTTCAATCTCAGACCCACCTTTGTTGCCTTCACTGACTAAGGTAAACCCTCCCGATAAATTAAGATCGCCTGTCTGCTGACTGATTGCCGCACTACCCGCTTCAATACGATAGCGTTGCTCTGGCGACGGCTCCCAGTTCATAGTGATACCTGACATCTCATCTAGATTGGTCTGTGGATTGTGCGTTAATGATTCAGCTGTAAGCTCGTATTCCGTTTCGCCTTTCTCATTGGTTTGCACGGCCTTGATCTCTGTTGCTTCATAATCAACATCAGACGTTTCCATACTGACAGGCGGCGATACTTCACCTTGCTGCTGAAAAAACCAGCCTGCAATACCAGCCACAATCAATGCAAGAATTATTAAAACACGAGTATTCACGACAAGTCATCCTGAGTTTTTGCTTCATCAAGCGTATAGTGTGCGATAAAGTCTTGATAGTGCCCATGACCTTTTAAAATCAAGTCACATATTTCTCGTACAGCACCTGTACCACCTGCACGAGTCGTCACCATATCGCTACGATTAATGACTTCTGCATGCGCATTCGGAACTGTGGCAGCAAATCCTACGGTTTGCATCGCTTTGATATCTGGCAAGTCATCGCCCATATAAGCACAGTCAGCGGCAGTGATACCAAGAGCAGGATCAATAGTGGACAACAGCTCATTTAACGCAATAAGCTTATCATCACGGCCTTGCACCACATAATTGACACCCATTTCCGCAGCGCGCTTATCAACCATAGCACTACTACGACCCGTAATGATCGCTGTCAAAATACCATAACGCGCTAAAGACTTAACACCGACGCCATCTTGAACAGAGAATGCTTTGGTCTCGATACCATTGGCATCATAAATGATTTGACCGTTTGACAAAATACCGTCGACGTCCATCACTAACAGCTTCACTTGTCCCGCTTTTTTGATTAAGTCTTGCATTTGTTATCTCTTATTAAAGGCCATTTTTTAGTACAGTCGTCACTTCACACCAGCTTGCAGCAAGTCATGTACAGTAATAATCGCTTCTAGGCAATTTTTTTCATCAATAATCAATAACTGACTAATGCCGCTTTCATTCATCACGCTAAGCGCATCGGAAGCGCGCATGGTCTTATTAACATGGCGCGGATTGCTTACCATCAACTCACGCATTGGCGTCTTTAGATCAATACCTTTTTCTAAGCCGCGACGTAAGTCACCATCTGTGAATACACCAACGACCTTATCATTGTCATCAGTCACTACTGTCATACCCAAACGACCAGCAGACATAGTAAATAGAGCTTCTTGTAATGGTTCATCTTGATGGATGAGAGGCAAATCCTCAGATTTAGTATGCATCAAATCTTCAACTCGCGTCAGTAGTTGACGACCTAATGCACCTGCAGGATGCGATAAAGCAAAATCTTCTGAAGTAAAATTGCGAGCGTGTACCAAAGCAACAGCCAAGGCATCTCCTAGCGCTAACGTCGCTGTCGTACTTGACGTGGGCGCAAGGTTCAATGGACATGCCTCTTGCGACTTACCAAGCGTTAAAACAATATCGGCTGCATGTGGTAACATCCCACGTTTGTCACGACTAATACTGATCAACGGAATATCTAATCGCTTTACAACTGGCAATAGCATTTTAATTTCATCTGACTCACCAGAATTAGAAATGGCTAGCAATACATCACCCTTTACTAGCATACCCAAGTCGCCATGTCCTGCTTCGCCTGGATGCATAAAGAAAGCTGGCGTACCAGTCGATGCAAAGGTTGCTGCTATTTTTCGACCAATCAGTCCTGACTTACCCATACCAGTAACAACTACACGGCCCTTACAAGCCAAAATAATATCACAAGCTTGTGCAAACCTATCATCTATCTGCTCGGTCAACAATGAGAGTGCAGAGATCTCGGTATTAATCGCCTCTATAGCGGTACTTATAAATTGCTCATAGGTCAAATCGACTTGGGTATTGCTCATGAATCCACTCTATTTTTATAATGAATCAGTATAGTATTTTACTATACTATGTCTCATATTAATAATAATCTACGAAATCAAGGACCGTTATCTTCATAAATGAGGCCAAACGGTTATTTTCTACCTATTCATTCAAACAAAAAAAACCCACTATTAGAAGCAGGTCTTGATCAAATAAACATATCTCAACAATGCATCTTTAATAATGCATACATACACTTAGCCATTATTCTCATCAGAGCCGTCATTTGGCTTGTCTTCAAATCGTGGACTGTCTACTGAATTCTCAAAGCCACGGTCTTGACCAAAGCCGCCACGCTCAAAACCGCGTTCCTGACTCTGACCAAAACTACCACGTTCAAAACCGCGATCTTGGCCTTGGCTGAAACCACCACGATTGAAACCGCTACGATTGGCAGCAAAACCACGTTCTTCAAAACCGCCTGCGTTGGCTGGGTTATTACTGCGCTCGAAACCACTACCTTGATAGCCAGCTGGTGCTACGCCTTGAGCTTGGCTACTAGCGCCTGTGGTTGCGCTACGAGGATTACGCGCTGGCACAACCGTTGAAATCGCATGTTTGTATACCATTTGACTAACAGTATTCTTAAGCAATACTACGTACTGGTCAAAAGACTCAATCTGCCCTTGCAGCTTGATACCATTAACCAAAAAAATAGAAACAGGAATGCGATCTTTGCGCAGCGAATTCAAGAACGGATCTTGTAAAGTTTGTCCTTTTGACATGAAATCTCTCCTAAATATTATGTAGTTATATTTTAAGTGCCAATTATTTTAAGTGTTACTGTCATTATAATGGCCAAAGGTAGATACAATACTAAGTTTTCTTTTTAAAACGTATCTAAATAAGCATTCAACGTGTTTTACTGATATTAAGTTACTGTAAATATATTTATATGATGCGCAATGGAATAGCTGCTCATCTCATTAAAAAACCATATAAACATGTACTAATCAGTAATAATTAGAGACGAACAAACCAATGTCAAGGTTATTATTACAACTGATTTGAATTATAACAGTTATCAAAGGTGTATTTTGAAACTAATTGTCATTGCTGTATTATTTGTTTATAAAAACTTTTACTGAGCTATATGGTTAATAAACTACATTTTAAAAATGGTCTAACTTTTATACGCTTGTTTATTGCAGTAAATGGTTCATCACTGTAAATAATCTTTCGCTTGCGCCATAGTAGTAAACATCTCTACCTTCATACCTCGATTGATAAGAGCGTTTTGATCGTCAACTAGGTTGGCTTTAATTGATGAATTTACTGAAGCATCAGGTAACTGGCTCACCTTTCTTAACCACGTGTACTGACGCTTTGCAAGCTGTCTTGTAGCATATAATGCCTTATTTTGCATTTGCTGACAAGCAAGTGCCTCAATCTGTACATCTGAGGTACTTGCTTGAGATAGTGTTTGCAGCGCATTATCCGTCTTTGTTTGCTTGTGAGTAGTGTCTTTATCCGTTTTAAACGCATCATAAAACGATGCTTTGTCCAAATGCGGTTGCTCAAATACTGGATGCTCAATCTGTACTAAATACTCTAAAACTTGCCGATACCCCACGCAGCGCATAGAAGGCAAATTGGGCGTCAAAGGGTATTTATGCAGCAAATCAATGACCTCAGCTACTAACCCATCATTCCACATAATATCTAAACGCTGCTCGATGCGCTCGTGTAGCCATGGGCGATCTGGCATTACCCCTAGTGCGTACCATTGCTGATTTGGGTTTTGTGACAATGCCTGTTTGGGCTGACCTTGCCAGTCACTGATTGGAATATTGGTTTGTAAATAAACCTCGACTGCACGGGTTATGCGCTGGGTATCAGTCGCATTGAGACGCTTATGACTCGCTGGATCCACTTTACCAAGGTACTCATATAGTGCACCAATGCCTTCATCTTGTCGCCATTGTTCCACGCGTGTACGAATGTCATTATCGCTATCTGGCACAGGAGACAAGCCATCAAGCAGCGCCATGTAGTACATCATGGTACCACCTACAAGCAAAGGTATCTTGCCATTCTGGTGGCAGTTATCAATCAACTGTGCAACATCATCGACAAACTCAGCAACACTATAACTTTGCATCGGGTCAACAATATCTACCAGATGATGGGGATAACGGGCAAGCTCAGCGGCCGTTGGTTTAGCTGTTCCAATATTCATATCACGATATATCAGCGCTGAATCCACGGATATGAGCTCATAACGCCCTGTGTCATAAAGCTCGTAGGCCAAAGCAGTTTTACCACTTGCTGTTGGTGCCATCAAGCACACCACACTGTTATCCGTGAGATCATTGGATAAGCCAGACGACTGTCTCATAGAATTGCCTTTATTAGTAGTTTATATGGTAAGTAATTGATATGAGAAGTGAAATAGGTACGCCCTCAGTCTAGGCAAAAGCTAATTGAAAGCCATATATTGCAAATGATCGGGCTACTCACAATCCAATTGAAAAGTCAGTTTGACAATGACTCTTATATGGAGTTGAGCATTAATGTGACCAGTTGATTACGGTCAATCACTTTGATGGCATTGTTCACTAATAAAGTTTCAATATCTGTTATAAACAAGGCTAAGTCCTGCTGTGTCATTTGAGCACTTATGGTTGCAAGTTGTTGATTGACATCCCTGGCGTAGCCTTCGCCTTTTTTAAATACGTGACTATCTAATACAGCAGATTCAAATAATAAGCCAATCTTTACTCGCCAATCCTCCGAACCAATCAAGATGCATTGCTTTTGATAATAAAATAGTAACCAAGGTAGCGGCTTATTATGACTATATTGACCAATGACAGACTCAGGCGCTATGTCACTTATGCTGGTAATAATATCTAGACAATAGGGTAAAGAGGTTGTATCAGCAGCAGATTGACTCAAAATCGTAATGGTGTCGGTATCAGTTGAAGACAACTTTGACGTACCAGTCTTTTGAATCAAAGGCTTTTCAATCAAAGAGTCTACATGCTTAGGGTATTTATTATTCTCTGATAACTGGTAGGAAATTTTTGGCGACTGTACTTGCCTGCCTTGGGTAACAGGATTGATTGAGGCCGTATTAGCTAGTGCTTTCTCAAATGGCTGATTGATCAAATCAGACTTTACAGAATCAGTATTTAAAATGCCATCATTTGACGGGCTGTTGTCTTGTTGAAGGCTACTGGTCGCCTTATGTGCTGCAAGCTTTGAGCGCAGCGCATGGCTCAAGTGAGCCATAATATTATTTAACGGGCTGATTCTAATTCGCTGTTTGGAGGGATGCACATTGATATTCAACCATTCCGTGGGTAAGTCAAAATAGAGTGCGTAGCCAATACCTGCAAGCTGTGCCTCTTGGGCGATTTGTCGAAGCTGATTGCTAATTATTGCTTCTTTGACCAGTCGACCATTCACATAAATCAATTTTGGTAATGCATCGTTTTTTTCATGCATCGGCCATAACCAACCAGTGATAGCCGCATGGTTTCTATTTTGACTGACATTATATTCTGACGACTGTTGTACTAAACCCGATAAGTCCACTGCTACTTCAATAGCATCATCCGTTAACGAACGACCAATGGCTTGCTCAAGACGGGACACGGATAGACGGTTATTGTCACTATCGATAGCATTTGTAGATATAGCGCTTGCAGATAGTGACAGCCGTTTTTTCTTATCGTGAAAAAGAATGATAGTAATATCCGCTCGTGCCAATGCAACGTCGCGAACAACGGTCTCAATATGACCGAACTCGATGGCCATTGATTTTAAATTGCCTCGGCGTGCTGGCACATTAAAGTATAAGTCTCTTACCGTAATCGTCGTACCACGATTGTGTACAACGGGCGATAGTTTGGGTATATCATCCAATACCCCAGCGACCTGTAGTTGACGACCGATACCACTATTATCATGACTACTAATCAGCGTCAAACGGGAAACCGCCGCCGTCGCGGCCAACGCCTCTCCTCGGAAACCTAAGGTCATGATACCGTGCAGATTAGCCACATCAGCCACTTTGCTGGTTGCATGACGAGTAATCGCCATGATCATATCATCAGGATGGATACCAACCCCATTATCCACCACTTCGATCATCCCCATACCACCTTGAGTAACATGTACCTCAATATGGGTCGCACCAGCATCGATGGCATTTTCAAGCAACTCTTTGACCACGGCTGCAGGACGCGTCACTACCTCACCAGCTGCCAATTGATTGATGAGCAGCGGCGATAGTTTTTTAATACGGGTATCAGAAGGATTGTTGGTCATGAATAGCTATAATATATTTTAGTCAGCTGAAGATGAAAGATTATATGTTGGCAAATACATGGGGTAAAACCTAAATATTAAGTATTGATAAGTCTAGACCTTGTGCTTGTCCTGTCTTGGACAGTCGCAACTCAACCTGACGAGCTTCTTTACCATCATGACCATTTGCGCTTTGCGTCAGGTTGATGAATAAGTCTGGTACTGGTAAGTAGCCATCCGCGCGACTGGCCCATTCAATTATCACCAGCGAATTCGGCTCGTCAAGATATTCATCAAACCCTATAAATGACAGCTCTTCTGGGTCTTGCAGACGATAAAGATCAGCATGGTAGACAGGTTTGGTTATGCCGTTTTCTTGCTCAATACGGTATGGCTCTACCAACGTATAGGTCGGACTTTTTACCGCGCCCTTGTGACCCAAAGCCTGTAGCCAATAGCGCGTCAAGGTTGTTTTGCCTGCCCCCAAATCACCTGCCAGCCAAACGCTCCCTGTCAATGGTAGCGCTGCCAATTGCTTAGCCAATGCCTGCGTATCGTCTTCAGAGTATAAAATTAACGTCTGCATATCTTTGCTATCTGTGTCGGTATGAATTTGAGCTTTATCATTATACATCGGGCTGAACCTGCATGGTCACTGATGGATTCACAAAGCTCTCACCACGAATCAGCTTGGCATACAGATCGGTGTCGTGCCATTCAGCACGGACTTGATCACTAAATTCAAAGTCACCTAATACGAGTTTTCCCATTTGTTCATTGGCGACATCATCTGCAAAACATTGCGCGTAACCTGTCGCTGTTTCGTGAGCAATCACTGAATAAACGCTAACATCTGTCTCGCCGTTTTGCATTTGAGTTTGTTGCAAAATTTCTTGCGCCCAAAAGAAAATGACTCGTGAAAACTGCTCTGCGGAAGGTGATACTGGCAAACTAATCCAGCGGGCACTGAATTTTTTGCAGGCAGCGATATACTCAGGATCGTCTTTACTCCAAAAGCAGATGGCATGGTCAAAACTGTCAATAATGTCTTTAATCGAAGATTTTAATAAGCCAAAATCATAAACCATTTGTCCATGATCTAAGCGCTTGGCTTCTAGGATCAATTCGATTTGATAGCTGTGACCGTGGATAGAGTGTTTGCAGCGCTCAGAACTACAATTGCGAACAATATGAGCATTTTCAAATTTGAAGAGTTTACGGATACGCATAATAATCAACCAAAACAGTAAGCATCGTCGTGCTAAATGAAATTTGCCGCTTCTCGTTATCGGCTTGTTGCTCATTATAGCAAATCGTCATGTATCCGTAAGTAAGCACTTATGAATACTCGTATTGATTGAACGAATCAATAGGCGTCAATCAATCTATGGCCAGATAAGATAATAACTGGCTTATGAAAAGGCAAAAACGTAGATGAATTGTGCCAATGCTATCTATTACTCACTCTTAAGCCTATACTCGAGTAAGTACGCAGTGTCTGCGTCACGTGTAGCGCTTGCCTTGGGTCTAGTGATTTCACTTACCAAGCAACCTGCCCGACTCCAAAAGGAAAAAACGATGAGCAAAGGTCAAGACAGCAAAAAGAACGTTAAAAAGAAACCTCTATTAACCGCAAAAGAGAAAAAAGCGGCCAAACAAGCAAAAAAAGATGACAATGGTAGTATCTTAGGTAAACACTAATATCATATGTCTCAAAGCGCTAATTGAACCCTATGGTTCGATTAGTCGTTTTTAAATCAAGTACCACGCGGTGCGAACATAATAATCGCCATCCCACACAGCGCAACCGCAGAGCCTACTATGTCCCACGTGGTTGGCCGAATACCATCAACCGTCCATAGCCAAATGATTGCCATAACGACATACACACCGCCATAAGCGGCATACACTCTCCCTACTGCCGTTGGATGCAACGTCAAAAGCCATACGAATGCCGCCAAACTAAGCACAGCAGGTATAAGAAGCCACATCGACTTACCTTCTCGCAGCCACAGATAGGGTAGATAACACCCCACAATTTCTGCAAGAGCAGTAAGCGCAAAAAGCCCAACTGTTTTTAATTCCGTCAAAACCTGTTATCCCTCAATCGTAATAAAACCTGTCAGATATTGCACGGCGTTACCAGAAACCAGCACTCTCTCCCCTGCAACCACACAGTCAAGCACACCACCTCGACTTGATGCCTGATAAGCAGTCAACTCATTTTTGTCTAAACGCTGCGCCCACAGAGGAGCAAGCCCAGTATGCACTGAACCTGTTACTGGATCTTCCCCGCCACCATCGTTTGACCAAAAATATCTGGAGATAAAATCAAAATCACTATATTCGTTGGAAGTAGCCTGACAAGTCACCACCACATTCAATGGCAATAGCTCTTTTAACTTCTCGTTATCCCGAGCGACAGTTAGCACGTCAGACTCAGCGTTATACACCACAAAATAGGCTTTTTCATTACAATAAACGTCAGCAGGTGCGATAGAAAGACCTTCTAGTAAGCCATTAGGTATTTCATTCACCTTTTTAGGCATTCTATTGGGAAAATCCATCTGGATTTTATTATTAGCCGTTTGTATGACCGTAAAGACGCCCACCGCGTTGGCTGAAAACCGAATGGTCTCTACTGTAGGGTTTTTCTTAAATAGAACAAACGCAGATGCCAATGTACCATGCCCACAAAAAGCAATCTCTTTAAATGGTGAAAACCAGCGTATATGATGAAGTCCGTTAGCGTCAGGAACGATAAACCCAGTCTCAGACAAATTGTTCTCAAAAGCAATGGACTGCATCAAATCATTGGATAACCAATGCTCTGTAATAATGACTGCCGCAGAGTTGCCTTTAAACACGGTATCTGTAAAAGCATCGATAATATTTATTTCTAATTGCATGTTACGTTCTCATTTCAACTGTTTGTATCGTTATATTAATCAATATCGGTCGTACTTTAGCATCTTTAATGAATGTTTGCTGATCTGTATATTTTTGAGAATATCGCCCAATTTAAACCCATGATGCCATTGTTATTTACCGAAATAACGCCATTTACATACCATCAAAACATAAATAACCGCTTATTAAAGCGTTTTATTCTAAAGTCTCATTTAAACTTTTATTAGGAAATTAGCGAAATGATGCGTATTGGATTGTTTTTATTAACCAACTTAGCTGTAATTGTCGTATTTAGCATCGTGTTTGGTATTTTATCCAGAGTCTTTGGTATTGGCGGTGTACATGCAGCAGGCGGGCTTAATTATACCAGTCTTGCTATTATGTGTGGCTTGTACGGTATGATTGGTTCGATGGTTTCGCTGTTTATCTCAAAGTGGATGGCAAAACGCTCGACGGGCACGGTTGTGATTGATACGCCGCAAAACGCCACAGAACAGTGGCTGGTGGATACCGTAGCAAAACAAGCACGCGCTGTGAATATTAGCATGCCTGAGGTCGGAATTTTCAATAACTCACAGCCAAATGCCTTTGCAACTGGTTGGAATAAAAACAAGGCATTGGTTGCCGTTTCGTCTGGCCTATTGCAAAATATGACAGCGGATGAAGTAGAAGCGGTATTGGCGCATGAGATTGGTCATGTGGCAAACGGTGACATGGTCACACTGGCACTCATTCAGGGAGTGGTAAACGCCTTTGTCATGTTCTTCGCTCGTATCATTGGCAACTTTGTTGACCGCACTGTTTTCAAAAATGAAGGCGATGCGCCTGGTATTGGTTATTTTGTCACCAGTATTGTGATGGATATTTTGCTCGGTTTCTTGGCATCTGCCATCGTGATGTGGTTCTCGCGTTTACGTGAATTCCGTGCGGATCAAATGGGCGCTAAACTCGCCAGCCGTGAAAAAATGATCAGTGCGTTAAATGCCTTACGTCCGGCTGAACAACGTCCAGATCAAATGCCTGAGAACATGAAAGCGTTTGCGATCTCTTCTGGTCAAACTCAAGGCTTTAGTGTTGCCAACCTTTTCCGTTCACACCCGACGCTTGATGATCGTATTGAAGCGTTGCGAAATTATAATCCTAGTGAAGGCTGATAGATTGAATAATTTTTTAGCATTGACCCTCTCAATTCTATTAATCAAAAAAAAGCCTATCTATAATAGATAGGCTTTTTGCTATTGATGACAACACTTATTTCGATAGTAGACTTAAATATCAAACTCAAGCGCTCTATCACCTTCGCTATCTTTAATACGCGTTGGTAAGCCAATCTTATTTAGCAAATTGATAAATGGCTTGGCATCTAGCTCTTCAACGTTGACCATTTTGCCCGCATCCCACTCACCAGTTGCAACCAACATGGCGGCCGCGACAGGTGGTACACCTGCGGTATAAGAGATACCTTGGCTACCCACTTCATTGTAAGCGTCTTTGTGGTCTGAGATATTGTAGATAAATACTTCGGTATCAACACCATCAATCTTGCCTTTAACCTTATCGCCAATACAGGTCTTGCCTGTGTAGTTCGGTGCAAGTGAACTTGGATCTGGCAGTACCGCTTTGACCACTTTTAACGGAATGACTTCTTGTCCTTCGGCCGTCATCACTGGCTGCTCAGACAATAGCCCTAGATTTTGCAGGACAGTGAATACATTAATATAATGCTCACCAAAGCCCATCCAAAAGCGAATGTTTGGTACATCTAAGTTGGCAGACAGTGAATGAACTTCGTCATGACCACTCAGATAGCTGTTTTGCACGCCAACGACTGGCAAATCATCGGTACGCTTCACTTCAAACATCTTGTTAGACTGCCACTTGCTGTCTTGCCAAGAGTAGACCGTGCCAGTAAACTCACGGAAGTTGATCTCAGGGTCGAAGTTTGTCGCGAAATATTTGCCATGGCTACCCGCATTGATATCAATGATGTCGATATCAGTAACAGATCCTGCATCCATCATGTCATAACCGAGACGTGCATACGCATTGACCATTCCAGGATCAAAACCTGCACCTAAAATAGCGGTGACATTATTGTCTGCACAGCGCTCGCGACGTTGCCATTCATAATTGTTATACCATGGTGGCGTCTCGCAAATCTTACGTGGGTCTTCATGAATCGCAGTATCAATATATGCCACGCCTGTTTCAATACAAGCCTCAAGCACCGTCATATTGACAAATGCTGATCCGACATTAATGATAATCTGTACACCTGT
This sequence comes from Psychrobacter alimentarius, assembly GCF_001606025.1. NCBI lineage: Bacteria > Pseudomonadati > Pseudomonadota > Gammaproteobacteria > Moraxellales > Moraxellaceae > Psychrobacter > Psychrobacter alimentarius. Next base: position 1,858,986 of record NZ_CP014945.1, read on the forward strand.
GGCTTGTATCAGCTCTATCAATGCTTGGGTATCCATTGCATCGACTTGGTGGGTGTGCAATACCGCAGGCGCTTTAAAGCTATTTTTATCTATCACGCTTTGGGCGATTGCAATGCATTTATCTACCGTACGCGAGGCAATATGGATCTCACCCAATACATCATTATGCATGGCACATTTATGCGCAACCACTTGAGCGACTCCGCCGGCTCCAATGATGAGTACGTCTTTTTTGCTGGGCTTAACTGATTGGTTTGTGTTCAATGAACAATCCTCCTTTGTGTTCCTGTAGATACCATTAATAGTGGCTATGCAAAGCAGAAACGAGTGAATGATATGCGTGAATTAAAAAGGAAGACCGAGGAAAACCCACGCACCCGTCGGGCAAATATGGCTATTTTTGCCCGTGGCGATTATAGCAATTTTTACATGCTTTTCGGCAATAATTAATCGTTATAACCAATAGTTTTATATATCAAAAACCAGCAGACTTAAAATTAAGACAAACTCGCTTTATAGTCTTGATAATCAAACTCACGCTGCACATCAATGCGCCCATCTAAACGACGAATCACAATGGCTGGCATGTTAACACCATTGAACCAGTTTTTCTTGACCATGGTGTAACCTGCCGCATTGCCAAAAGTGACAGTATCCCCTACTGCCAAATTGTCTGATAGCTCATACTCGCCAAAAATATCCCCCGCCAAACAAGAACGACCATAAATAATCGTATTTTCTGTCGTTTGCTCAGACTTGGCTGTCGACGGCTCATGAATGGTTGAATCATCGATAATAGACTTGACAGGATTGACATGAATAGTGGCTTCATTGATAGCTGTAACGGGCGCTGACTCACGATAGATCAACAAATCCAGCATATGGGCTTCGATAGAAGAGTCAACGACAGCGAGATTTTTTTGATTATACATGGTATCTAAGACAGTCGTGACCAATGAACCTGCGCCATGGATACTTGCCTCACCTGGTTCAAGATAAACCTGGACACCGTAGGTTTCGCTAAAACCTTTTAATCTTTCAGCCAGTTTTTCAAGCGGATAATCAGGCGCGATAAAATGAATACCGCCGCCTAAACTCACCCACTCTAGCTGCTCTAAGATATCTCCAAATCGTGCTTCAATGTCCGCCAAGCTCTCACTAAAAGCCTCAAAGCTGTCATTCTCACAGTTGTTGTGAATCATCACACCAGTAATGTTACCAAGTACTGCTGTGATTTTTTCTTTATCATGCTCGCCAAGACGGCTAAAAGGACGTGCTGGGTCAGCAATAATAAATGACGAATTGCTGGTCTTAGGATTCAACCGCAATCCGACAGGAATATTTTTTGCGGCGGCTTGATCTTTAAACGCAGTTAGCTGTGAGATTGAGTTAAAAATAATCTTATCAGCATAGCTCAATACCTCGTCGATTTCATCAGCGCTGTACGCCACACTATAGGCGTGGGTTTCTTTTTTATCTTTGCCATTAACATCAGTATTATTACCAAAAGTCTCGTAACCCAACCGCACTTCATTCAATGATGAGGAAGTCGTTCCATGCAAATAGGGTTGCATCACATCAAACACACCCCATGTTGCAAAGCATTTGAGCGCCAATAATGCTTTGGCACCTGACAGTTCACACAGACGAGCAATAATCTGCATATTGGCAACGATTGCAGCTTCATCTAACAAATAATAAGGCGTTGGTGGTAGTGATACGTCGGACGGTTTTACTGAGTTTTCTAAATTCATAATAGGTTACCTAATCGCGCTATTGGCGTCATGACAGATATAAATATTTGCGCTATAGTAGACTAAATTCATCATAATTAGAATATCTTATGTCACTATCAACCGACTATTCTACTTCTAGTAGCCAAGCCAATTTATCTCAACTCGATCCACAAAACATGAATTTGGAGTACCTTGATGCTGATGCTCGAGCTGTTTTAGATTTTTGGTTTAACAAGGACAACAAATCATATTGGTTTGCAAAAAACGATCATTTTGACCAACAAATAAACGATAAGTTTAGAAAGGTTTGGCAGGCGGCGAAACGAGGTGAATGCGTGACGTGGCGCAGTGCAGAAGCTGCTAAGGATAGCAACAGCTCCATTACCGCTTTGGCTGGACGCTTAGCAGAGATTATTGTTTTAGACCAATTCTCGCGTAATCTGTGTCGCGGACAGGCGGGTGCTTTTGCGCAAGATAGTATGGCAGTAGTCTTGGCACAAGAAGCTATTCAGCAACCACATTTTGACACGTTACCAGTGGATTGGCGCAAATTTATGATTATGCCATTCATGCATTCTGAATCCTTGATGATTCATAAGCGCTATCTACCTTTGTTTGAACAATTGAACGATGCTGAAACCTTGGATTTTGAACATCGTCATAAGAGCATCATTGAGCAATTTGGCCGTTATCCTCATCGTAATGATACGCTGGATCGTGAGTCAAGCGATGATGAAGAAGCCTTCTTGCAGCAGCCGAACTCTTCTTTTTGATTTCACATCCATAAACCCATAGCAAGGGTGCAGTCTATGCTTCATTCACGGCACCCGTCTTAAAAACAAAGCTCTTACGTTCTATCGCTTCACTATCTATCAACACATTAAAGCTCACGCGATATTCACTATTGCCATACAAACCGCAATTTTTACTTTTACTATTAAAACCCTCGCAGCTTTTTAAATCGTCGGTAATAGGTAAGATAAACGCTTCATTTTCTGGCAGTGCATTGGCTGTATCTTTGTAAGGATCTTGACGATAATCTAGCAATTCAATCGGTACATTGATATTGCGCCGAACATCATAGAATGTCACATTGCTGATGTTAATCGTGCGCGCTGACGGCACACTGATATATATGGGCTGCCCAATTGGGTCCTTTTGTAAGTCGCGACCTGTATGCTTGACGGGGTCGGGATTTTCATTATATAGCGCGGTCACGGTATCAGTGACACCTTGACATGGATAAGTAAACACGCCTCTGACGGTTTTATTTTTGGTCGCTTGCGTTGCAGCGCTCTTATTGACCAATATGTAACCTTGATTATTGGTAGCATCTTTATTATATGGCTTATAGGTAACCATACCTGTACCAGTCAAATATAAGCTTGGGGACATAAGAGACCGCAAGTGATACGGCGCAGCCAATAATGACTTGGCCATTGAGCTTGCCATGACCTCTGAGCTAAACAGCTTACCTGCTGAACTATAATACATCGATTGTGCGATATTTTCGGCGGCACCAAAGCGTGCATTGGCGTAGTCTGCATTGGATAATCGCGATCCCAGATCTAGCCCGCCAAAAAACGGATTATTGGTATTGGTTACGTTTGCAATATCTGCAATCTCATTTTCGTAATGCGCATTAAATATGGTCGGTGCGCTATTGGCAAAAACGTATTTGATATAATTGGCATGCTGAGTGGCAATATTTTCTAAGGCCATATCAGCAGACAAACCATTCAGACCACAACTGGTTCTCGCCAAGCTGAATGCATTGTTGGCAATTAGCGCCGCATTGGTATCATTGTTTCCTATTGAATTGGCAGCCGGATCGTCAAGATTATTATTTGATTGGTCTATAGAGATATCACTTGGCTCAACGATAGGTGGAATGACTCTCGGTGCAGGAGTCTTATCAGCATCTTCCCCACCACCATTACAAGCCGTCAAAAGTACCGTTAAAAACAGGATGGTCGCAACGTTTTCATGTGAGGTGTGTGACATCACTTTTTATCCTATAACGTAGTAGCCCACATACGAATTTAATATAGCTTAGAATTAACTATATGAATGTTATTAAACAATATGATGCTATTTTATAATACTATACTTCTACTTAGGCTATTTGAATTAAAGCTATTAATAAATGAGTGTTATTTTTAATTTTCAAGCATCTTTTTGACTGGTGCAAAACTGCGCCTGTGCGCCGGTAAAATACCGTGCATTTCAATGGCTTCCATATGGGTCTTTGTTGGATACCCTTTATGCTTGGCAATGCCGTATTCTGGATGTCTCGTATCAAGCTTATACATGGTTTTGTCACGACTGACTTTTGCCAATATACTGGCGGCAGCAATACTGGTATGACGCGCATCGCCTTTTACCCAAGCCTGACAATCGATAGCGGATTTTTTGACACCTACTTTATCAAGTGTGGCTTCGTCTAAATCAGGACATCGATTGCCATCGAATAATACCTGTACGTACGTATGAGCCCTTGACTGCGAATCGCCATCAGCGTTGTCAATAATAAGGTGCGGAGCGACCATTTTTAATAATAACTCCGTACAGAGACGCATGCCAAGCATCGTCGCTTGCAAGATATTAATCTGATCGATAACGGCGGCTGGTACATCTGCAACCACATACCCAATTGCGTATTGCTGTACCAATGGATACAGCACATCACGCTTTTTTTCACTCAATTGTTTTGAGTCTGTCAGTATGGACAATGGCGTATCTTTGAGGGGCTGATTCTCAATCAGTCCTGACCAAGCGCTAGGTAATATCGCAGCCGCAACATTGACACTGCCCAAGAGTGGGCCGCGTCCCGCCTCATCAACGCCAATCTGTAGCGCCAACTGTGCCAAATCTTCTTTTGAATTTATCGAATATTGAGTACGTAGCTCAGAGACGTTGAGTTGACCGGATAAATGAACAGGATCAGCCAGCTGGATATACTGACCTTTAATATCAATCCGTTCAATAATGACGTCAAATGGTGTGGCAGAATTCTCGACAGCGTGCTCGTTACTCATAGTGTTATTTTGTCTATATTATTAATGGGATAAATGGGGATTAAGAGCGATAGCAATTCAGGGTTTTTGGTTATTTTTGATAAACCATTGCTCAATCACACTATTGGCAGGCTCATGATTGCTTTGCTGCTCTAGCGCTTGCTTGGTGGCTAAAAGATCGCTTGATTGTTCAGCATACGCGCGAGGTTGTAGAAGACGCATGACTGTACGGCAAATATTATCACCACTTGCCTGCTCTTGGATAAGCTCAGGAACGATCGCTGTACCTGCCAAAATATTGGGCAATGCGACATAAGGCACTTTGACCAAACGCTTGGCAATTTGATAAGTCATCTGATTTAATTGATAAACCACGACCATAGGACGCTCAAGCAGCATCGCCTCCAATGTCGCCGTTCCAGAGGCCAGCATAACGATATCAGACGCTGCCATTGCCTGCTGACTAAAGGTCGGCTGGCTGTCATCATACACCACCACAATAGCAGAACGCAGCTGCTCTGATCGCTGATCAATGACATCTTGTACGATATATTGATGGTTTTGATCGACAGTTGGAATAATAAAACACAGCTTAGGATCTAACAATAAAAGCTTTTGAATACCATCCAGCATCAAGGGCAAAATAGCGGTAATTTCACTACGTCTAGAACCCGGCATCACACAAATAAGCTGACTAACATCATCAAAGCGCTCAATAAAAAACTGCTGCAAACCATCATTGTGCCAAACCAGCTCGCTACGCCGCTGATTGATCGGCGTCTCTAACAACGTTCGATCCATGGTACGAAGCAGAGGATGACCAACACAGATGGCTGGATGGTTATGACGATCATAGACGGGTAGCTCAAAGGGGAACAAACACAGCACCAAGTCAGTCGCTGCTTTGATGTTATGAATACGCGACTCACGCCATGCCCAAATAGAGGGGCTCACATACTGCACACAAAATATACCTTTGGGCTTTAATTTTTTAGCGACCCTAAGATTAAAGTCTGGCGCATCAATACCGATAAACCAATCAATATCAGCCGCCTGAAACGCGGTCAGCAGCTCACGGCGGGCTTTTAGCAAATCAGGCAACTGTGCCATGACTTCCACCAGTCCCATCACCGCCAGACGTTCCAATGGAAAAATACTTTGTAGTCCCTGCGCTTGCATCTTACTACCACCAACGCCTACCCAGACAATATCATCACGCAAATTGTTCATTTGCTGCATAAAGTCTGCGCCTAAGCTATCGCCTGATACCTCCCCTGCCACGATACCTATGATGAGTGGCGCTTTTTTTAATTCAGCTACCTGAGAATCTATTGTTGTCGAATTTGTTAGATCAGTGTAGGTATTAGGCATCGCAAAATCTGTCATGACAAGCTCTCAATATTCAAAAATACAATTGATACAAAAGAAATATTATAAAATATAGCACAAGGAAGCAGAGATAAAATGCTAAAGCCACTAAGCCCCTTTATTATTTAGGGCATCTCAATCACATTGTGTAAGTCGCCATCATACGTGACGATAGCAAAAATAGCGAAACTCACCCATAAAAACTGAGCGTTGAGCATCCAATATTTAATCAACACTTATTAATAGACAGAAAAACGAAATACCAAACATGCATTTGCGACGTCAAATGCAAGCCTAAGTGAGTGTAAGTATAACTAAGTTTTGGTTTCCACATTCCAGTTATCAGTTAATTAACTGCTCGACTACCCTTGTCAACTAAGTGTTTTGTCCGCATAATGAATATTCCTATAAATCAGCTAGATGATATATAACCATGACAACATCAGTTACCCATAATGCAGATATTGACGACGTGAATATTGAAAAATTTATTCCTTTGATTACTCCCGCTGAACTAAAGACCGAGCTACCTTTATCAGACAAAGCGTATGACACGGTTCTAAAAGGGCGCAACACCATTCAAAACATCTTGGATGGTAAAGATAAGCGCCTATTTGTGGTCATTGGCCCTTGCTCTATCCACGACATCAAAGCTGCTCACGAATATGCCGATCGTTTGGCCGTATTGGCAAAAGAGATCGAAGACAGCGTCTTTGTTGTGATGCGCGTTTATTTTGAAAAACCACGTACCACTGTCGGCTGGAAGGGTATGATCAATGACCCTGATATGAATGACAGCTTTGACATCGAAAAAGGTCTACGTACTGCACGTAAGCTATTGCTTGACTTAAACGAAAAAGGCTTGCCGTGTGCGACCGAAGCCTTAGATCCTAATACCCCGCAGTACATGCAGGATTTAATTAGCTGGTCTGCTATTGGAGCACGTACGACTGAGAGTCAAACGCACCGTGAAATGAGCTCTGGCCTATCTTGCCCTGTCGGCTTCAAAAATGGTACTGACGGCGGTATGACGGTTGCCGTCAACGCCATGCAAGCCGTAAAAGCCGGTCATAGCTTCTTGGGTCTGTCATCTGATGGCAAAGTCTGTATCATCAAATCTAAAGGCAACCCTTACGCCCATGTGGTACTGCGCGGTGGTAACGGCAAGCCTAACTATGATGAAACTGCCGTTGCTCAAGTCGAAAATGAGCTGGCGAAAGGTAAGACGAACGGCAAGATCATGATTGACTCAAGCCATGCCAACTCAGGCAAAGATCCTTACCTACAGCCAATGGTCATCCAAAACGTCGCCGAGCAGATCCAAAACGGCAACAAATCTATTATTGGCATGATGATTGAGAGTCATCTCAAAGGTGGTCGCCAAGAGCTGACTGCTGATTTGGATGCGCTTGAATACGGTAAGTCAATTACTGATGGCTGTCTAGATTGGGAAAGTACGGTCACGTCACTACGTAACTTACGTGACATGGTAAAAGATGTCCTGCCTAACCGTTAATCACTATGAACATTAATGAGTCGATACTCATTGGCTCAAAAAAAGCCCGTTTGACAATACTACTGTCAAATGGGCTTTTTCTTGCTTCAACATAAGGATATGTCAATAGTTAGCTGTTTGCAGCATTTAACACACTGTCTAAACTTTCCATCACATGCTTCGACGTCACATTCTTTTGTAAGTCCAATAAGCTATCATGAGCCATTTGACGACGTGGCTCAACCAATGTATTCCAGCGGGCTAACACTTGTAACAAGCGTGATGCCAATACAGGATTGGCATCATCCAGCTTTTTAATCACACCCGTATACATATCAAGACCATCTTGCGTCCACAATACCGTAGGCTGAGCGCTAAATGCCCCCACCACTGAGCGTACACGATTGGGTGTATTCCAATCGAAGTCTTCGTGCATAAGCAATGACTCAATTACATCGACGCTCACATTATTGGCAGACGCTTGCACACTGAACCATAGATCGATGACCAAATCATCTGCTTGAAAGCGCTGATAAAAATCTTGCAAATAATTGTCAGCGTTCGCCACTTGATGATTGACCATGGCTTTTAGAGCGCCAAAGCGTTCTGTCATACAGCTGGCATGATTGTATTGTTGCTCAGCCCACTCTGCAGCATCGTTGACATCAGCAGTCAAAGCCATGTCGAGTATCACGTTACGCAAAGCCCGTTTGCCACGAGCTTCAGCACTGTCTTCATAAGCATCTATAGGTAGCTGTTTGTAGAGCTCTGACCATTGGTCTTTAAACGTATCTGCCACTTGTTGATACAAGCTTTCACGCTGCATTTTCACCAACTCTGGATCGTAATCTTTTTGAATTGCTGAAGCCAGTTCTTGTGCTGATGGGATATCAAGCAAACGCGCAGCCAACATCGCATCGTCAGACGCTAGTACTGGCAATGCCTGTGACAATGCTTGCAAATATATATCAGGGCTGCTTTTTGAGCTTTGTCCTTGCAGTAAAATACGATTGACGAGCATTTGAGTCACTTGCCAGCGATTAAACCCATTGGTCTCATATTTGAGCAAAAATGCCAAGTCTTCATCTTGATAATCATAATTGAGCTGTACAGGCGCACTAAAATCACGCAATAACGACACCACAGGTTCGCTAGTGATATTTTCAAACACAAAGGTTTGTGTGGCTTGATCAAGTAGCAGCATACGCTCAGCGACGATGCCGCCAGAGTTTTTATCAAACAGCGCCGTCGCTACTGGAATCGGCAGAGGTTTTGGTGCATCAAAGCCACTGACGTGACGAGTCTGCTGACTCAACGTAATGGTGAGTGTCTGTGCGGTACTATCATAACTTTGGTGACCCGAAACAACTGGCGTGCCCGGCTGACGATACCAATCGATGAAGTTTTCAATTTTATTGTCAGTGATACTCAGCGCTGACAAAAAGTCCTCAACCGTCACCGCCTGCCCATCATAGCGGCGGAAGTACTCATCTGTGCCTTTACGAAAGTCATCTAGCCCCAATGTATTGGCAATCATGCGCACAATTTCTGCGCCTTTCTCATAGACAGTCGTGGTATAAAAGTTATTGATCTCAACGAAGCTTTCAGGACGCACAGGATGCGCCAGTGGCCCTGCGTCTTCGCTAAACTGGTGCGCACGCAAAGTAGCAACATCATCAATCCGCTGGACGGCGCTTGATTGCTGGTCCGCTGAAAAAGATTGATCACGGTAGACCGTAAACCCTTCTTTTAGACATAATTGGAACCAATCGCGGCAAGTGATGCGATTACCAGTCCAGTTATGAAAATATTCATGAGCAATAATGGCTTTGACGCTAAAGCTACGCGCATCGGTTGTGGTCTCAGGGCTAGACAATACGCAAGCGGTGTTGAAAATATTAAGACCTTTGTTTTCCATCGCACCCATGTTGAACTGACTAACCGCGACGATCATATAACGATCCAAATCATAGGCTCGGCCATAATTGACCTCATCCCACTCCATAGCGTCTTTTAGCGCCTGCATACCGACATCACATTTATCAATATCAGCAGATTTTGCATAGAGCTCAAGCGTGACTTCACGGCCTTCGCTTGTGGTGTAAGAATCTGTCAGCACGTCCAAATCAGCCACCACACAGGCAAACAAATAACTTGGTTTATTGGTTGGATCATGCCAAATCGCGTAATGACGGTTTGGCTCGTCTACCACGTCACCTGCCTCGACCAGATTGCCATTGGCCAGTAACGTGGCGTAGCGCTTGTCTGCTTCAAGACGCGTTGTAAATATGGCCAACACATCAGGACGGTCTGGATAAAAAGTTATCTTGCGAAAGCCTTCAGGCTCACACTGAGTGACAAACATAGTATCGTCACCACTGCCCGCCATATACAGTCCTTCAAGCGCTGTATTGGTTTGTGGGCAGATGCGTACTTGAATATCCAATGTCACTTCATCAGGCGCATTAGCAATGGTTAACGTCCCTGCTTCTTGCTGATAGTCTTCTTTATCCAATTGGTGACCATTCATCTGAATCGTTAGTAACTCAAGCTCTTCACCAAATAACACCAGATCACCTTCGGTTTGACGCAACATTTCCAAAGTACTATTTACCTGCGCATACTCCTCAAACAATTTGATATCCAAATTGACGGTTTCTACATCAAAGCTTGTTTTTTTGTAATCTTTTAAATTGATTTTGCTTGGAGCAGTTGGCGGCACATCAGGCATATTTGGATTGATGATTTGAGCATCAGTTTCAGCAATAGACATATGAGTTCCTATTATTATTTATAATATATGAGTAAGGATAGTAGCATTTGACGATGATGTGTATTGAATCATACGTGCAATAGATCAGATAAAATCAAAGATGAAAGACGATTTAATTTCGATGATCTGATAGTTAAATTGACCTAAAACCCTAAATTTCAATAGCGTACTCTAAAGTAACTGTTTTTTAACTATGTTGCTAATACAGAACCGCTTTCAAAACGAGAATATATATACCGAAATAATTAACCTACTCTATGCATTGGATAATGACAATTAAAATGATTTAATAAGCACAATGATACTTAACATTTAATAAATGGCTTATTACATGACACAACATAGCTCCAATCACTCGAATATTACTCTACCACTTCTCATAGATTATGTTGATGCCTTGCTACCATCACTGACAACACAAGTAGGCGCAACATCTAGTCAACCTAATGATAACGCTGAAGTGCTATGGGTACTACAAGATAAGGACGCGCAATTAGCGATTGGGACGCAGCTAAATAGCCATGTAGCTAATCAAAGCCACAGCTCATCAACAGCAGACATGCAAAAACTACAGATATCCACATTATCAAAGCTTTTTCATCAACCCGTACCAGAGCGTTATACACTCGCCTGCTTTTGGCTACCGACATTATCATCAGAGCTGCTACAACAATATATTCCACTACTCATGCGCTATCGCGACCTTTATGCCGCTCACGTTTTAATCGCTCTAGATGATACTGTAGATCTAAAAGCTTATGGCTTCACACCGTTTGATGTCTTAAATGAGCAGCCTTTAGAAGATAAAGTTATCAATAAGGCAAAATCTGCATCATCAGATTCAGCTACCTTGTGGCAATTTAACTTATATGACTATAAACAATTACCAAATTGGCTCAATGCTGATTATTGGGCCAATCCTGAAAATTGGGGCAAGAACCGTTGGTAATGCGCTCGATATCTATATGTAAATTCAAGAGTTATTTACAGTAATACTACTTACATAATGTAACATTTAGTATATGCTAGATAGCAATTGCCTGAGTTTTATTGTAAGCAGTTTAAAAAAACAAAATTAATTAAATTTTTAGGAGCTTATTATGTCAACCAGTTTTTCTAAGATCGCTGTCCTCGCTGTACTATCAAGTGCTGTTGCATTGACCACAGGTTGTGCTACCAAGCGCGCTACCTCTGAAGTTGTCGTTGCACCACTAGGCATTCCAGGTGGACAAGCAGGATATAACGGTGCTGTAATCGTTGATAATTCTAGTGCAGTGGTTACGGGTGCTGAAAATTTGCAAGCGGTTGTCTATTTTGCTTTTGATAGCAGTGAAATTACTTCACAAGCTGCAAACGTCCTCAATCAGCATGCAAGCTTACTAAGCTCAAACCCGAACGCTGGTGTTGTTATCGCAGGTCATACCGATGAGCGTGGTAGTCGTGAATATAACATCGCATTGGGCGAGCGCCGTGCACAAGCTGCTCGTAACTACCTAGCAGCTCAAGGTGTTGCGGTAAATAACGTCCGCGTTATCAGCTATGGCGAAGAGCGTCCTGCTGCTACTGGTACGACTGAAGAAGCCTACGCGCAAAACCGCCGTGCTGAATTGTCTTATTAATACTGGTACAATTCATCAAGTGCACTTTGCTTGATAGTAAAAAGCCCAACGATATTATATTGCTGGGCTTTTTATGTTTTACTAAGCGAACTCATATCAATCGATACCTGCCAATGATATCAACCTTGAGTCTGACCCAGCTGCATTATACTCAGCTTGACGCCACAACATGGTGTGCTACTGCGCAAGTAAGCGAAACCTTGAAAGTGCAGCAAGAAGAAAAAATATGGCAAACAGCTGCTTTTACATCTCATATAGCTCGCTATGGCTTTACAGAAGTAAATTGGCAGTATCACTCTGCAACCCTGACTCTACCAGTACGGGAACTGGCTCACAAGCAGCGCCAACTACAGCGGCAGGGCGTTCGATTATTATTGAAAAAATTACTCAATGAACTCAACATAAGCGATTCTTTAGACGAATCAGGTTTTCCTTATCGCCTCAGTAATAATGGCTATTATGTATGCTTTAGTCATACAAGCAGCGCTAACAAAAATAACGTTAGTGAACGCTCTGCTCTAACACTCAATGAGACGCTAAAAAGCCACGTTGCCGTCATTGTCAGTCGTCACCGTCCTGTAGGTATTGATGTAGAAAGTCATCATGTGAAATGGCGAGTCGCACAGCGTTTTTATTCAACCGATGAGCTTACAGCCTTAGAGTCACTGCCTATTAGTCAACGTGATAATCTTGCTAAATTATTATGGCAAATAAAAGAAAGCTTTATCAAGATTCATCAATATACCTTAGCGCAAGGATTGGGTATGGATTATGCTGCTCTCATTCCTGATTTGATGTGTTGCCTAGAAGGCGAATCCACTATCCAAGTCGTTCAATGTGATTTACCTCATTACCGTATTGCCATTTTAACTAATCAACAAACAGTCGTTATATTCTAAACAACCTATTTTTACGATTTCTTCAAACAAAAAAAATGACCCTCAAAAGGGTCATTTTTTACTTTAATCTTTTTTAATAACAGTATTTAAACTGTCATTAGATTAGAAACGGTAGGTTGCACCAACTTTAACAATTGGGAACCACTCTAACCAATCTTTATCTTCAAGCTCTTGCTCAGCGATATTAGCAACTTCACCCGCAGTAGTAGTAGATGGAGTACCATCTCTATCAGTGAAATTAACTACACTAGTTTCATCAACAGCACGGACAGTAGCATTAGTTTTACCCATATATGCTGCACCAATTTCACCGAACACACCGAAGTTGTTAGTGATGTTAGGGCGGAAACCGATAGTAGCATAAGGCGCTAGCTTGTTACGATGCTCGATAGTACCTTCTAATGTACCAGTTTGGGTAGCATTGTATTGGATATTATTAAGTTCAAAATATCCATCATCTGCACCTTCAGGATTAGCACGTACATCAAAGTCGTTGTCAGGAATGATAATACCAGCACCCATTGTAAACCAGTTAGCAGCAGGACGATATTGAACGCCTAAGTATGGGTTGCTGAAGTCTGAATCAACATCATAGTTAACATCGTCAGCATCAAAATCACCGCCGAATAGGTCAGCAACATCGCCACCTGCCCAACCAGCTTGCAATTCAGTTTTTTCGTTCATTGACCAAGCAACGTTAGCACCATAACCTAAAGTACCAACTTCAGCGCTTACAGATGCTGGGTTGATAGCAGTTTGGAACAAAGTCTTAGTACCACCTAATACAGCACCAGTAGTGTTGCTTAGTACACCAGCGTCAGCATTATAAGCGTAAGAAGGAGCAGGTTCTGCTTCATAGGCTACTGCAACTGGCTCTGCTTCATAAGCTACTGCAACTGGTTGTGCTTCATAAGCCATTGCATCGTTATTATCAACAACAATAACAGGTTCAGCTGCTAGTGCAGCAGTTGACGCTAAAACGGCAGCAGAAATTGCTGTTAATTTAATAAGTTTCATAAATACTCTCCTAAAGTGTGGAATAACTCGCCCAAAAAAAATGACAACTTAGCTTTTTTAAATCGATCATTTTGTTGAGCAGATTAAAACAATTTTGGCTCAAAAAGTCACCCCTACAGATGCGCTTTTTATTTACCGTTATGTAAAGATTGCATAGATATTGTAATAATTACTACACTAACCCGTAAAACTTCGACTTTCTGTTACACAATACTCTCAAACCAACTAAATGACCCAGACATGAACATTGGATGCTTAATGTTCATGTGAGGATATTACAAAATATGTCATTATCATCGCTTACTTTATTATTTAACTCAATGACAGTTATATAGCTTAATACTACAGTTTGTTGTGTTTTGTGAGTTCACGTATCTATTATTACCTTTATATAAATTTGAGACAGATGCCCACGTAAGACCAATGTTTCTATATAATGATAAGAAATGTCCTATGCGTTCAGTACTGCACTGAATCGAAAGAAAAAATCAAGAGAACGAAACTCATAGTATTTGTCTCTGTTTATTTGCTTTGTGACTGGTTGTAATGGTCTTTGTTTGTTCTTTTTACCACTGTTGAGCCCTCTATATGCCTAAAGTATCGTCAATTACCCGTGTGCTAGAGATTATAGAAGCGGCATCTTACGCTTCTAAACCTTTGTCTCCACTTGAGCTATCGCAAGAGTTAGATATTCCCAAGCCGACCATTCATAGACTGATCCAAAACTTGGTTGATGAAGGGTTTTTGACTGTCGATATTGGTGGCGGCATTATCCCTGGAAAGCGCGTACGTAATCTGAGTGTTGAGCTTTGGCAGCAAAGACTATTCTTTAATGAACGACAAATGATTCTGCAAAAGCTGGTTGATGAGCTAAAAGAAACCTGTGGCATTGGGGTTCCTTATCATATGAATATGATTTATACCAACCGTGCTCAGACGACCCTACCACTACAAATTTACTTACCAGTCGGCGCAAAATCGCCAATGTGGTGTACTGCAACAGGTAAGCTCTACTTGAGCCAATTATCCGCTACCAGTCGCCATAAGATACTCCAAGGTCTGCCGCTCGATAAGTTCACTAAAAATACTATTACTGATATTGATGCATTAAACGCTGAGCTTGATCGTATTGCTGAAACAGGTATTGGGATAGACAATGAAGAGTTTATTTCTGAAATGGTAGCAGTGGCTGTACCTATATTAGATAAAAAGTCACGCTATCTGGCCTCGTTATACCTGCACGCGCCCACCATACGTGTATCACTAGATGAACTATTGGTTCATGTCCCACGTCTACAAAAAGCGGCGCAGGATATTCAAGCCCTTGTGTATGACCTGCAAAGCTAACATATCAATTCATATGAAATAAAAAAGGGTCTGCACTATATATAGCTATGCAGGCCCTTTTTTATTTGCTTATTCGTTTTATATAAACCATCAAAGATACGGTCGATTTACTTTAAAAACAAGACAATGCGACTGGGATGGATTTTTCGTGGCCTCTGTGTTCGCAGCAAGTAAGAAAAATATATATCAGTCGCACGTGTCCCTCAATGTATCGGTTTGATATATTAAAACAGTACTGAGTGGTCATGACGACCCATAATACTTGAAAAATCCTTATCGCCATTCTCTACGGTGTGTGCTTCATAAAGCTCTGCGGCTTTAGCGCCCATTGGCGTTTCGACATTGGTATCCTGAGCAGTTTGCATGGCAAGATTGAGGTCTTTTTGCATCAACTTACTCATAAAGCCGCCCTGATAACCATTGCTAGAGGGCACATTTTCCATCACTTGAGGATAAGGATTATAGACCTCCAATGTCCAGTTTCGACCTGAGCTTTGTAGCATAATATCTGATAACACTTTGGGGTCCAGTCCATTCTTAACCCCTAAATTAATGGCTTCTGCTGTTCCCGCCATCAAAATCCCCAGCAGCATGTTGTTGCATATTTTTGCGACTTGCCCTGCGCCTTGATCACCTGCATGAAAAATGTTTTTGCCCATGACGGCTAGTATTGGTTGTGCTTTGGCAAAGGCTTCATCACTACCCCCAACAATAAAGGTTAAGCTACCAGCAATTGCACCGCCTGTCCCACCAGATACGGGCGCATCTAAGAAGTCGATACCAAGCTGACTTGCTGCCGCAGCGACTTTCATGGCGTCTGCAGCCGCTATCGTACTGCTATCAATCACGAGCGTGCCTTTAGGTAACGCTGTCAGTAATCCATTAGAGCCGTTTTCACCCAAGTAAACAGAATGAACATGCTTGCCAGCAGGCAACATACTGATAACAACTTGGGCGTTACGCGCAGCTTCAATAGGGCTAGATGCAACGCTTGCCCCTGCTTGCTGTAAACGCTCTGTTGCAGCTTGCGACAAGTCATAGGCAGACAAGGTATAGCCTGCTTTTAGTAGATTCTCTGCCATGGGTGCGCCCATGTTACCCAGCCCAATAAAAGCTATTTTTGGCTTATCGCCGTCTTTATCAGTTGCGTTTCTATCATTGATATCCATCTCATCGCTCCTTGATGATTGCTTATGCAGACATTGCTACATATGGTATTTACTGTTTTTAAGTCTTATTTATACTTAGTAATTATTCTGATGCGTTAAATCAAACCTTTAGCGTACAAGCTCATTGCCTAAAGCATGATCACTCAGCCAATGCTCTAAAGGATGTTCACCTTTAGAATAAGGATTGACGAGATGCTGCTGAATGTATGCTTGTCCTTCATCACTCAAACAATCAGCCAACGAACGTGACCACTGCGGATTGCGATCTTTGTCAATCAGTAATGCTCGTACGCCTTCCTTAAAGTCTGGATTGGCAGCACAATGCACGGCCACGTTGGTTTCTAGATACAGAACTTGCTCTATCGATAAGTCGGTAACCTTATGATACAACGCATACGTCAGTGCAGCCGTCGTAGGACAGCCATGACGATAAGTTGCTACCGCTCGCTGTGTCCAGTTGTCCTCAAAAAAGTCTGCTCCTAGCTGTGCAAGCGCTTCATCACTCTGTAGCAGTTCATCAATATCGCCCAAACCGCCACTATTCATCAGTTTCTGAATTGGATACCAGTATGCAGCCAACTTACTAGGAGGTAGGTCAGCAGTGGACTGTGCAGCCAGTGCACGGCTGACGATACTATAAGCACTGTTGTCATGAAGGCTCTTAGTATCATTAGATTCAGTTGCCGCCTGCCAATTGCTCTGCTTTAAACGCCGGATAATGGCATCATAATCGTCGCTTGAGACGGCATACTCTGCAAGATTGGCGAAGAGAGCGTCGTTGCCATTGCACATCGCACCCGTCAGCCCCAAAAACAACCCTGTTTTGGCTGGCATACGTTGCAAAAACCAGCTACCAGAGGCATCAGGAAACAAGCCAATAGTCACCTCAGGCATAGCAAAACGCGTACGTTCAGTAACGATGCGGTGACTGCAACCTGCCATCAGCCCCATGCCGCCGCCCATGATAATCCCATCGCCCCACAGTATTAATGGTTTTGAATAAAAATGCATCTGGCGATAGAGACGATATTCATGACTGAAAAACTCTGTGGCATAAGGGTTTGGCATTGGCGCATTCGCAGACATACTATCGTATAGTTTACGAATATCACCGCCTGCACAAAATGCTTTGTCACCTGAGCCTTTTAGTACCAAAGCAACCACCTGATCCTCATTTTGCCACTGCTCTAATTGTGCTGATAACAACTGGCACATATCGACGCTCAGAGCGTTCAAAGATTTGGGCGTGTTTAAGGTCATTATTCCGATCAGATGACCGCAATCGGTCAGCTCAGTATCGAAAAGTACAGACGCGTTCTGCTCTATCGTTTTTTGATTATCACCATCGTCTATCGCTGTCATCGCTGCTGCCATCAAAATCACCTACAAGAATTAGAAAATTTAATTTATTTATTTTGCCAATTTGGTTTACGCTTTTCTAAAAATGCTTGAACACCTTCGCGCTGATCTTTGGTATCAAACAACTTAACGAAGGCCTCACGCTCAAGAATAAGGTTCTGTGCAGGCGGTGTGTCTCTAGCCGCTTGGATAAGTGCTTTAGAATAGCTGACAGCAACTGGTGACTGTTTGGCAACCTTTTGCGCCAATGCTTGTGCTGCCGTTAGACCCTCGCCTTTGGCCGTGATTTCCTCGACTAAACCAATTCGCAGAGCCGTATTTGCATCGACACGCTCGCCGCACAATATCATGCGTTTTGCCCAGCCCTCACCCACAAGCCAAGGCAGATTTTGTGTACCGCCCGCGCAAGGCAGTAAGCCTACGCCCGTCTCTGGCAATGCCATCTGCGCGTGTTCTTCTGCGATACGAATATCACAGGCAAGCGCACACTCAAGACCACCGCCCATTGCATAGCCGTTGATAACAGCGATACTCACGCCACGATAAGCGGATAAAGCTTCAAAAGCTTCGCCAAAAGCGATAGCCATGCTGATTGCATGACCTTTGTCTCCATCTGTAAAATTATTCAGATCCGCGCCTGCTGAAAAGAACTTCTCGCCGTCTCCATGAATGATTAAAGCATAGACATCATCCTTTGCATTCAAGTCAGCAATCAGTTGTTTGAGCGCTTGCAAGCTATCCATCGTCCACGTGTGGGCAGGTGGATTATTCAGTGTGACAATCGCCGTATGATGATTAATTGATAATGTAAGATTGGTATAATCTGTCATAAAACATCCTTGTTTTAACATGGTTTTACTACATGCACTTGATGGGTAAAGAACCATACCGATGTATTAGCGTAATTGACTCAGCGCATCGTCTTGCAACAGCTGACGTGAGACAATTACTCGCATGATTTCATTGGTGCCTTCCAAAATCTGATGGACACGTAAGTCTCGAACATGGCGCTCAAGTGGGTATTCATTCAGATAGCCATAGCCGCCATGTAACTGTAAGGCTTCATTAGCGACGTCAAAACAAAGATCTGTCGATAAGCGTTTTGCCATTGCACAGTATACGGAGGCCTGCGAATCCTCGTTATCGACCTTGTTCGCCGCTAAATACAGCATTTGCCGTGCCGTAATCGTTTGGGTCAGCATATCTGCCAGTTTAAATTGTACGGACTGTAAGCTGGCAATCGGACTACCAAATTGACTACGCTCTTGGACATAATTGGTTGCGGTCTCTAACGCGGACTGTGCCGTACCAACCGCACATATGCCAATATTAATACGTCCACCATCCAAACCTTTCATAGCAATACGAAAGCCTTGACCTTCCTCACCTATTAAGTTTTCTACAGGCACCTTGACGTCTTTAAAACTGATCGTTCGTGTTGGCTGTGCTTTCCAGCCCATCTTATGCTCATTTTTGCCGTACTCAATACCATCACTATCGGCTTCGACCACAAATGCTGACACGCCTTTTGGTCCTGCGCCGCCCGTACGTGCCATCACTACTAATATATCGGTCGATCCTGCTCCTGATATAAAGGTTTTTTCTCCATTCAGAATATAGTAATTGCCTTGCTTATCAGCTTTGGTGCGTAGAGAGGCGGCATCAGAACCAGCATTTGGTTCTGTCAAGCAGTAGCTACCAAGCCACTCACCGCTAACCATGTTTGGGAGATACTTCTTACATAAAGCGTCACTGCCATACTCACCAATCATCCAGCTCGCCATATTATGAATACTCATATAAGCTGCAACTGCCGTATCGCCCCACGCCAGTTCTTCAAAAACCATGGCAGAATCTAGTCGTGGCAACCCCAATCCATCGTACTCTGGATTGGTATACAGTCCTAAAAAGCCAAGCTCACCCGACTTTTTGATAACATCAATAGGAAAATGTGATGTACGATCCCATTCTGCTGCGTTTGACTTAAGCTCTTTTTGAGCAAACTGCCTCGCAGTTTGGCGAAAGGCAATCTGATCATCAGTGAGTGAAAAATCCATATGGTCATCCTTGTGCATGTATAGCAAATATGGTGAATGAGGCTAAGTGTGTCATTGTCTTCTTGTTTTATTATTTCATTAAAAACGCAGTATGACGATAAAAGTATGCTACTGCAAAACCACAAGCAGAACAATGAACACACCGCAGCGATAGTGAATGACTATATCGAAATAGTCGTATTAACACCGCGACTCGCTTCGTCATCAAACCATCGCGCCGTCACCGTTTTCGTCTGAGTATAGAACTGTACGGCTTGCTTACCATAAGGACCAAGATCGCCAAGCTTACTGGCACGTGAACCTGAGAATGAGAACATGGGTAGTGGCACAGGAATCGGTAAGTTAATACCAATTTGACCGACCATGATGTCTTGCTGGAATTTGTGCGCGGCGGCACCTGACTGGGTAAAGATGGCCGTACCATTGCCATGTGGATTGGCATTGAGCAGCTCTATCGCCTCATCCAAACTAGCAGCACGCATGATACACAGTACAGGACCAAAAATTTCTTGCTGATAAATTTGCATATCGCTTGTGACATTGTCAAAAATAGTCGGTCCGACAAAGTTGCCTTTTTCAAACCCTTCAACGGTAATGCCGCGACCATCAAGAATTAAGCTAGCGCCTTCTTCGACACCAGTACCAATCAAATGCTCAACACGCGCTTTTGCAGCAGGTGAAATCAGAGGCCCTAAATCTTTATCATTCTTGCCAGCCGATACGACCAAGGCTTCCGCTTTGGCTTTGATATCATCAATCCACTCACCTGCTGCGCCAACCAGCACGACCACTGACAACGCCATGCAGCGTTGACCAGCAGCACCAAAGGCAGCACCTGCCAATTGATTGAGCGTTTGTTCTTTATTAGCGTCAGGTAAAATTACCCCGTGGTTTTTAGCGCCCATCATACACTGCGCACGCTTACCTGATTTACTCGCGCGCTCATAGACATGTTTACCAACGCTGGTAGAACCCACAAAAGATACCGCTTTGATATCTGGATGATCGCAAATAGCATCAACCGTCGCTTTACCACCGTGAACCACATTGAGCACACCTTCAGGGACACCCGCTTCTACAGCAAGTTCAATCAGGCGCATGGTGACCATCGGATCTTGTTCAGAGGGTTTTAGGATAAAGGTATTACCTGTCGCAATCGCCATTGGAAACATCCATAGCGGAATCATGGCAGGAAAGTTAAAGGGTGTAATCCCCGCACATACGCCAAGCGGCTGCCAAATGCTATAAGTGTCTACGCCAGAGGCGACATTTTCGACGAAATCACCAATCTGCAAATTGGCAATACCTGCTGCGTGTTCGACCACTTCTAAGCCACGAAATACATCGCCACGAGCATCAGCAATGGTTTTGCCTTGTTCTGTAGTTAAAATCTCTGCAAGCTCATCCATATGCTCACGAATCAGTGATTGATATTTTAAAAAAATACGAGCGCGGGTAGTAATCGGTGTTTTACGCCAAGTTTGAAAGGCTGTTTGAGCAGCGGCAACGGCCTGATTGATTTCATCATCTGTGGATTGTGGCACTTTTGCGATGACTTCTTGAGTGGCGGGGTCGGTAATATCAATCCATTCATCAGTAGTAGACTGTGTAAATTGACCATTAATGAGTTGCTGAACGTGGTGCATAAGATATCCTTATCTTGTTTATGTGACTACTGCGACAGTGTCGCTATATTTATGGTGTCTTTATATCTATAAAGAGCGCTAAAAGCGATTATTTTTAATAGCTACAATTTAAAATGATTTATTTTGTATCGTTATTGACTATAACAATAAAACAATTTTAGGGTCAAGCGCTTTGTTGAATTTTTAGCTTGTTTGAGAAGCTAAGCAATAAAAAAGCCCATGATTTTTCATGAGCCTATAATTTCACATCGATACTCTGTCATAAATCTTGTCTAAATGAGAGCGCTAGTATTCTTTCATAGATTGTTTGATCGCATCAATCGCTGCTGGATTATCAAGCGTTGACATGTCTCCTGTTTCCTTGTTTTCTGCTAATGCCCGAATAGCTCGGCGTAATATTTTGCCAGAACGGGTCTTTGGTAGGGCTTGCGGAAAATAAATCGCTGCTGGACGCGCGATACCGCCCAATGACTTGATAACCGCACCGATTACTTGTTGCTCAAGGCGAAATCGGTTTTCGGTGGTTGCCACTTGTTCATGATCTTTTAGTACACAAAACGCAATAGGCAACTCGCCCTTCAATTGATCTTGGATACCCACGACGGCGCACTCTGCCATTTCAGGATGACTACTAATGGCTTCCTCAATTTCTTGCGTCCCTATACGGTGGCCTGCTACGTTAATCACATCATCAGTACGTCCTAGAATATAGAAATAACCATCTTCATCCGTGACCGCATAGTCTGAGGTAGAATATTGCTGACCGTCAAATAAGCCAAAGTAACTACTGATAAAACGCTCATCGTTGCCCCATACCGTTGTGAGACAACCTGGCGGCAAAGGCGCTTTAATGGCTAACAGGCCTTTTTCACCCGCCGCGCAAGGTTTCCCTGTTTCTTCATTAATAACTTGCGCATCATATCCATACATTGGATAACCAGGCGAGCCTTGCTTGTGCGGCTTATCATCAAATTTGGGCGTATTACTCAAGATGGGCCAACCCGACTCTGTCTGCCAGTAATGGTCTAAAATAGGGACACCCAAATGCTTGCTGAGCCAATTGGCGGTAGATTCATCAAGTGGCTCGCCTGCCAAAAAGAATGATTTGACACTTGATACATCATAGCGAGTCATCCACGTTTCATCTTGTTTTTTGAGCATACGCACCCCTGTGGGCGCAGTAAACAAAATATTGACCTTATTGGCCTCGACAATACGCCACCAAATACCCGGATTTGGGCGATGTGGTAAGCCTTCATACATAATACTAGTCATACCCGCAAGCAATGGTGCATATATCGTATAAGAGTGTCCAACCGCCCAGCCGATATCCGATATCGCCCAAAAGGTTTCGCCCGCTTTGCCATCGTAGATATAATCTATTGAGGTAGTGAGTGCGACGGCATGACCACCTGTATCACGCTGAACACCTTTGGGCGTACCCGTGGTGCCAGAGGTATACAGCAAATACGATGGCGTGTTTGACTCAAGCCAGACAGGTGCTACTATCGCATTTGCTTCACAGCTGTAGCGGCGTTCTGTCGCATAATCGACATCGATGTCTTGCGGCTGAAAAGGCAACACGCCTCGATTTACCACGAGCACATGCTCAGGTTTTTTGGTTGCTTGCTCAACCCCTTGATTGACCAAGTTTTTATAATTAATGACTTTACCACCGCGCAAGCCTGCATCTACTGTGATGACTATTTTTGCGTCAGCATCATTCATGCGTATCGCCAAATTATGGGCGGCAAATCCTCCAAACACGACCGAATGCACCGCACCGATACGAGCGCACGCCAGCATAGCGTAAGCGGCCTCCAAAATCATCGGCATGTAAATGATGACACGATCGCCTTTCTCAATACCATAACGCTGTAGCACATCAGCGAAATAATTAACTTCTTTATACAAATCATTATAGGTCAGGCGACGCTTGGTATAGTCAGTATAAAACTCTACATTATTGCCCAAGTCTTTGAATGCGTTGATAACGCCTGGAAAGGTTTCTATCAATTCTTGATTGATCTCTGACGATAGCCAAATAAAGGCATCTTGTTCTGCGCGTTCTTCCAGATGGCGATCCACGCAGTTATAACAAAGATTGGTTTCACCACCGACAAACCATTTGGCAAAGGGCAACTTACTATCATCCAAAATCTGCTCAGGTTCTTTATGCCAATAAATGCGCTCTGCCTGCTTAGCCCAAAACTGCTCACGATCACTGATTGAAGCCTGATATATATCAGTAAAGGTTGAGGTAGTAGTGGATGATGCTTGAGAGATATGATTAATATTTGGATTGGTGGCGTGCTCGCTCATAATGGCTGTCCTTAGCATAAACGATAGTAATGCGATTTTATTAGATAACAATATAATATAAAACTGGCTTTCCTTGCCAAAATAAAAACCGATACAATATGTATCGGTTTAAAATGTAACAGAGCAATTTGTAAAGGTCAACTGTTAAGCGTGTACTTTAGTCTATATTAATAAGAGCAAACGTCTGAGCAGTAGACAATTTAAGATCATTATTTTTCAACGGGTTTTGCATACATCTCACGCATGACCTTCTTGTCATGTTTGCCTACTGAGGTTTTTGGCAATTCATCCACAAATTTGAACTGATTTGGTACGCCGTATTTAGGGATCATGCCACGCTCAACCGCTTTCTCAGCAATCGCTCTAATATCTTCAGCACTGGTATCTTGGCACGCAGGCTTAAGTACAATTAACGCCAATGGACGCTCACCCCACTGCTTATCGGGAATCCCAATGACAGACACATCACCGACTGCTGGATGAAGGGATAAAATCGTTTCAATCTCAAGCGATGAAATCCACTCACCGCCTGATTTGATCACATCTTTTAAACGATCAGTGATTCTCATATAACCGTCTGGTCGTATGTAGGCGATGTCTTGGGTATGCATATAGCCATTTTCCCACAGCTCTTTACCTGCATCGTCATTTTTTAAATAGCTTTGAGTCAGCCAAGGGGCACGTAATACAAGCTCACCAGTATTGTCCTTACCCACGCCTACCGATTGGTTGTTCTCACCCCATACCTGAGCATCAACCATCAAAACAGGCTTACCTGTCATACAGCGACGAGCAATATCCTCTTCTTCTGTCATCTCAGGTTCATTCAAACTGAACTCTGTCAAACTAATGAGCGGCGCTGTCTCTGACATACCGTAACCTGTATACACCTCGATACCTTGTGCCATAGCAGTTTTTGCCAAGCCTTCTGTCAATCTTGACCCACCAATGATCATCTTAAGACCATTAAAACTGGCATTACGATCCTGCGCTTCTTTGAGTATCATCTGTAAGATCGTCGGTACGCAATGGGTAATACTTACCTTTTCATTAATAATTAAGTCCATTAGAGCATCAGGCGCATAACGCCCCGGATAGACTTGCTTTAGCCCAACCATCGTGGCTGTAAATGGAAAGCCCCATGCATGTACATGAAACATCGGTGTCAGTGGCATGTAAACATCCCCATAGCTGACACCTTGTTTGTTGGGCAGCATACCAAGCGTTGCTGCTTCAGCTAAGCTATGCAATACCAATTGACGATGACTAAAAAACACCCCTTTTGGATCTCCTGTCGTACCTGAGGTATAAAAGGTGGTTGCGATGGTGTTTTCATCAAAATCTGGAAAATCAAAATCACTATCAGCGGCGTCTATTAATGATTCATACTCACCTATAACTCGATTTTGGTTGCCGCCAAAAACCCCTTCAAACGTTACCCCATTATCATCTAACCAAATAATATGCTCAATGCTAGAATTTTCGAACTGATAATCTTTGACTAATGGTGCAAACTCAGAATTGAGCAGCAATACCTTGGGCTTAGCATGATTGATGGTATAGAGGACTTTTTCTGGTGATAGACGTATGTTAACCGTCTGCAAGATATACTGTGACATAGGCACAGCAAAGTAGGACTCAAGGTAGCGGTGACTGTCCCAATCCATGACAGCGATTACGTCACCTGCATCAAGATTCAGCCCAGCCAATACATTGGCTAAACGGTTGATACGACTAAATAAGTCTTTATAAGTAAAGTGCTTTTTGTCTGCATAAATAATTTCTTGCTCTTGCGATACCGTTTTGGCGCGGTTTAATAGTTGTTTTACCAATAATGGATAATCATAGGCAGACGGTGCACTCTGGTAAATATTTGACATAAATCTGACTTCCTTGTTGGTCATATGTATAAATTATTATAAGTATAAATCCGAACAGCAATACAACGATCATTGTTTTAAAAAGCAAGTCTTTTTTGACAATAGCTGCTTGAACTATCAATAAAATTAATCGTATCTCTATCGATAATAAGAAAAAATCAGCGTTATGTAAAGCAACCTTGAGTAAGTATCACAAAGCCAATGTAGAACGGGCCAGTTCCTATTAAGGTAGGCATTTAAGGAGCAGGTGACTTGGTTTTGATCATACCAAAACTTGCCATAAGCAATGCCAACACTTGCACGAACAGAAGCAGACATACCGTGAGTGACCACTGCCCTCGTGCATAAACCAGACCGCCCAGCCAAGCACCTAACGTTCCGCCCGCGTAGTATCCCATATAATATAGGCCCGATGCTAATGAGCGTCCCTTTTTGACATTGACAGCGATGTAGCTAATAGTCGCTGACTGCGTGATAAATACCCCCGACGACATCACAGCCAGCCCTATAATGATACCCCACAAAGGCGTAACAAGCGTCAACAACACGCCAGCCATCGACACCAGAACAGCAACTCTGACTGTCCTTGCTGAACCAAACCGCCTGAGTAGCTTGGTTGACAACGGTGTGATAATCACGCCTATCAGATATACCGCAAAGATGTTGGCAAGCGCGCCCGTGCTCAACTCATAAGGTGATTTGGCAAGATGCAGATTGATAAAAGTAAAACACCCTACAAGAGAAAATAAGACACAAGCACCCAGCAAGCAGGCAGTCACAACATAGCGATTGGTCACATGCTCGCCTAATGTCTGTATGGCTGAGCGAAAGTTTGGATTGGCCACAAAATGATGAGACGATGGCAACATCTTAATAACCCACAAGGCACCTATCAGCGTCATACCAGCCATCACATAATAGCCATAGCGCCAGCCGATCATCTCGTGCAAGTGCCCAAGTAAAAACCGGCCCATAAAGCCACCAAGCACTGATCCTGACACATAAAATGACATCAACTCTGTCAGAGCCCGTCCCTCAAACTCCTCACCAATATAAGCAATAGTCACAACTGTGATACCTGGTACGGACAAGCCTTGCAAAAAACGCCACATGCCCATCCAACCGATACTAGGACTTTGCGCAATCAAAGCCGTCGGTATGGCTAAAAATAATAACGCACCGACGATAAATGATTTGCGCCCTACCGCATCAGAGAGCATACCCAAAAACGGTGACATAATAGCAATCGCTAGCACCGTCGCGCCGACCACCATTCCTGCCTGTACTTCACTTGCTGACAAATCCATCATCAATACCGGCAAAATAGCCTGAATAGAATAAACTTGTAAAAAAGCAAACATCCCAATCAGACCAATCGTCAATTTTAAGACCCACGAGGGCGAATTAAATGGTAGCTGACTGGCAGGTATGGTAGGTGTTTTTTTATTCATTGCATCAATCTTTTGGTTTGGCTGACTGTGATCTTTCACATGGTTTTGTATATGATTATTCAAAATAGGGCTGACTGTATTAGACGCTTTTTAGCAAAGGCTAGAGAGACGTGAGTAATAGAAATGAGACAATAAGAGCGAGACTTGTATCCATCGTACAGTGGCAAAGTCCAGCTAATTTTGACTATCATAGCGAATAATAAGCGCAAGGTTCAGTATATCGTTCGTTTTGTTTTTACACATCTACATTGTTTCTATCTTTTTTATTACAGACATTGCGTCTTTAAAAAATCATACTCGTAGAGTCTTAAACACTCTCAGCAGTGTTCATAGCTACAATTTCGTAACCATAATATTTATAACGACAATAATGAATAATTTGAGAAACCCAGTATCGAGGAACCAGTTTTATGACCGATGAAATTTATGATTTAGGCCAAGGATTTTGGAGCATACGAGGATCCTTTATCAAAAACGGCATAATGGACATCGGGGTGCAATCTGCTCTGATAAAACTGGCCTCAGGAAGATTTATTTTTTTGGACAGTTATACGCTAACGGGTGAAGTTCGACAGCAAGTCATGGCACTGACCAACGATGGACGAGATGTTGAGGCGGTGTTAAACGTTCATCCGTTTCATACTGTCTACTGCGCGCAAATGGCTAAAGACTTTCCGCAAGCCATCTTTTATGGCAGTAGTCGTCATCATAAGCAAGTATCAGGTGTGAGCTGGTCTGAGGATTTGGTCGAAAGCGATGCTGTGACAACACGCTATACCGAACTTGAATTCTCACTTCCTAAAGGCATCTATTACATTTCGCCTAATGAAAACATCCATGCAAGCTCTTTATTGGTCTATCATCCCGCCAGCCAAAGTGTTTATATTAATGACACCTTCGAGATTCCACCTTCTAAATTGTTTCATGCGGTACAACCGAGTTTGGGTTTACATCCCACAACCAAGCAAGCGCTAATCAATGAAGCTACGGCAAGCGAGCAATATTGCGATTGGGCAACGAACCTTGCGCACGCATGGCGTGACGCTCGATACTTTTGCGGTGCACACTCGGGTCTGGTGGAGTTTGGCGAAGGTAGATTTGAATCAGCACTGCTGTCTGCTATTAACGCGGCTCGTTCTGAGCTTCAATCACGATAGATCATAAAATAACACTTAAGGTAAGAACGATATTTATTGTCTATTGAGACTTACTCATACTTTAAGCAACTCTTTTCAAACATTACCTAAGAAGAAACAACAATGTCAGACAAAATATACGATTTAGATGCAGGATTTTGGAATATACGTGGATCGTTTCGCGTTGGTGGTATCTTAAATATTGGCGCTCAATGCTCACTTATTCAATTAGCATCAGGGCACTTTATCTTTTTAGACAGTTATGCGCTCACTGGTGACGTTCGAGATGAGGTCATGGCACTGACTGATAACGGTCAAAAAGTGGAAGCGGTGCTCAATTTACATCCCTTTCATACGGTGCACTGTGCACAAATGGCAAAGGATTTTCCGCAAGCCATCTTTTATGGCAGTAGTCGTCATCATACAAAAGTACCTGAAGTCCAATGGGCCGAAGATTTGGTCGAAAGTGAGGCAGTGGCTCAGCGCTACCCCGAACTTGAATTCTCGATAGTAAGAGGTATTGATTATATCTCGTCCAATGAGATGATTCATGTAGGTTCTTTATTGGCTTACCACCCTGCCAGCAAAAGCTTGCATGTCGATGACACTTTTATAAGTCCACCAATCAAAGCCTTAGAAGCTATATTGCCTGAATTAATGCTGCATCCTACGACCAAACAAGCGTTAAAAGACAAACCAAACGCTGGTCAGCAGTATTGCGATTGGGCGACTAATTTGGCCCATGAGTGGCAAGATGTTCGTCATTTTTGCGCCGCACATTCACATTTGGTGACCTTTCATAAGGGCGAGTTTAAAAAAGCTTTATTAAAGGCTATCAATAAAGCACGTCCAAAGTTAGAAAATATTTAGTTAGCAATCTGTTTTGAATGTGTAGAAATATATAAAAGGGTTGCCAATATGGTTGCCCTATTTTATAAAATAGCTGTCTTGTATTCATGGCATGGTAAATTGACTACACCTCACCTTGCCATTTACGAATAAACTCGCCATTTGGATCATATTGCTGGGTCTGTTTGTTGAGATTAAATTGTCTGCATCCTCTCGGATCAGCGCCAACCCCAGCCAAGTACTGCCAATTACCCCAATTGCTGGCGACATCATAATCGATCAGCTGTTGTTCAAAGTAAATCGCACCATAACGCCAGTCTAAACCCAGCTCATGAACCAAACAGCTAGCCACTAACTGTCTACCGCGGTTCGACATGTATCCTGTACTTTTTAACTGATTCATACACGCATTGACGATAGGATATTGCGTGGTTCCATTTTTCCACTGCGCCAAACGCTTGTGATCAAACTGGGTCGGTGGTAAGTGTTGCGCAATGCCTTTAAACCAAAACAGCTTTTGTTGATGGGCAATAGCATACCAATAAAAATACTCACGCCACAGCAGCTCAAACCATATCCAATAAGTAGACTCATTCGCAATGATATCGCGCTCATAACGACGCAGACGATTCAGTACCATGTTTACAGACAGTGAGCCGTTGGCTAACCATGCCGAAAGCTTGGTAGAATGTGTCCAGTCATCAAGCGCATTTCGCGTGGTTTTGTAAATACTCGGCGCATCGGAATCAAAATAAGCATCTAGATGCTCTAAACCGCTCTTCTCTCCTCCTTTCCAATCAGGTGGTTGCTGTGATGGCTCATTGAACGCTTGTGCTGCAAAAAAGTATTCGTGGCTGTCTCGCAAATTTTCAGGCATTGGCGGCAAGGACTTGGGCGTTGGACAATTCACAATATCTTCTTTTGCCTGCAATAAATCATAATTTGATTCAGTTTTTTTGCGAAAGGCGGTAAAGCTTTTGGGCAATTCATCGAGTGGTAATTTATCAAACAACGTGGCAGTGGTTTGTACATGCCAGCATACTTGTGGGTTTTGCTCCTGCAAGCATTTGTAGACTTGGTTTTGGTTATAATCTGCTGTTTGACTGACACAGATGTCTGTGACACTTTGCTGCTGAATAAGCTCATTCAACTGGGTAAACGTGTCTGATGTCGCCACGTTGTTTTGCAAATACAGCAATTTATTGCCAAGTTGCATGAGTGACGCATCTAAAGCTGCCAAACTCTCAGACAAAAATCGCTGGCGCGCCTGACCCATAGTGTCATAGTGATAAACCTGCTGGCTGACTTTTTTGTCCAATGTATCGGTCAATGATGGTGCATAAACGAGCAATAACTGTCCGTTACTGGACAGATTAGCCGCTTTTGATAACGTGGCATTGTCTGTAACTCGCAGGTCATTATGAAATAAAACCAGCGTAATATTTGACGTCAATGACTGATTTGGCATGTGTTAAGCCTCTTAGTATTTAGATATGATGAATAAATCACAATCCTTCATTTTCAACAGTATTTTTAAAGCTTCAAAATATCATATACTGTCAATGTCATGTTTGATATTCGAATACGGTGTGCTCAAAATATTAATTGGGTAAGACCCAGAATTTTAAAAACCACTTATGTGCATTGACTCTCATGAGCATGACTGCTTAAATAGTTAACCCCTAGGAGAATATGGTATGACTGAAAAAAATGCCTCAGACGAAAAACGTCAGCTTATCAACCGCTTCTTGATCATACTGACAAAAGAGCAACCGCAAATGTATTATGCCTCGACCTCCGAAATTGCTCGTAGTCTCTATAAAATGATTAAAGAGCATACCAATCGCTTATCTGTAGAGGAGCAAGCGCTGGTTAGACGAATGAGCATGGAAGAAATTGAGGGCTTGCTTGGTTTCCATGCTAGGTAATAATTTTCCCCATAAAAAAAGACCGCTACTAAGGCGGTCTTTTTTGTGTCTGGCTTGATGCTTAGCAGAGTCATCCGTTATTAAAATGCATAATCACGTGGTTTGTGCTGCATTGATATCCAATGCGTTCGAGTAAACTCTTCTAGTACCCACTCACCATTGAAGCGACCAATACCTGAGTTCTTTTCACCACCAAATGGTACATTGCTTTCATCATTTACTGAAATATCATTGATATGAGTCATACCTGCTCTGATACCACGGGCAAAACGCAATCCTTTTTGCATGTCTGTGGTAAAGACGGCACTAGACAAGCCATACATTGAGTCATTGGCTATCGACAACGCATCCTCTTCATCTTTGGCACGAATGATACCGACCAATGGTCCAAACACTTCGTTGCATGACAAGTCCATCTCGCGCGTTACTTCTGTGAATATATGTGGCGGTACCACTTGACCCTTAATCTCACCACTCAATAACATCGTAGCCCCCTCTTCTTGAGCTTTAGCAATTTTATCTGTGAGTGACTTGACTTGTTTTTCATTAATAATTGGACCGACTGCCGTGTTCTGTTTGCTAGGATCGCCAACATTCAGTGTCTTTACATGAGCCAAAAAGCGCTCTACAAACTCGTCATAAATGTCGTCTTCTACGATAATACGGTTAATAGCGATACAGATTTGACCTTGATGCAAGAATTTACCAAAAGTGGCAGCTTTGACTGCTTGCTCAATATCGGCATCTTTTAGGACAACAAATGGACTATTGCCACCCAGCTCAAGCGCCACTTGCTTGATATAGTCGCCGCCGCTTGCCAGCTCGCCAATGTGTTTACCGACTGAGGTAGAACCTGTGAATGAGACAAAGCTTGGAATATCATGCGTAACAATAGCATCACCAATTTCACTACCCGCGCCAACCACAACATTCAGCAGCCCTTTAGGCAGACCCGCCTCTTCAAATATTTTTGCCAATAATAAACCGCCTGTAATGGGTGTATCACTTGCAGGCTTTAATACCACAGCATTACCAAGGGCCAACGCTGGTGCGATAGAGCGCTGTGTCAGATGCAATGGGAAATTCCACGGGCTAATCACAGCCACCACCCCAATTGGCTCACGATAAATAAAGTTTTCTTTACCTGCTGTATTAGAAGGGCGAATCTCACCATGTACACGGCTTGGAAAACTGGCCGCTTCAAGCGTAATGGCTCGTGCACTACTGAACTCTACCATGGCTTTAATACGAGTGCTGCCCGATTCTTTAATGAGCCAATCGACGATCTCGTCTTGGCGCTGATCAAAGATACTGACGACTTTATACAGAACAGCAGCACGCTCAGCTGGGGTTGTTTGCGCCCACTCTTTTTGAGCCAGAGTGGCGGCTTGATAGGCTTCATCAAGCTGCTCGCTTGTCGCTTGCTGGATTTCTACTAGCGTGTCACCATTATAGGGATTGGTATTGGTGTTGACACTATCGTCTTGTCCGCTTTGCCATTCGCCTGCGATATATTGCAAATGAAAATCTTGATAGACATTAAGTTGGGTATTATTGGTATCAGTTGACATAATTTATCCTAGGTATTTTATAGTTGTGGTTGTCATATTGAGTAACATCTAGCAACGTTCTTTAAAACATATACTTGATAGACGACTGGTCTAATGCTACCATAAACTTAATGAGAATGAGCATATTTGGTCATTAAGTCTTGTTGAAAAAACGTAACTTCACAACATAACCTTCGATAAAAACAAGTGAAGCGTACTTCCCTATTTAACCTCGTTTAACTTTTACTGATGACACTTATCCATTCATACCACTTATTTAATCTTAGGAGCACATGACTATTATGTCTGTTAACTCGACGAATACCCCGCCAGACACCAAAACCCATTTATTAGATATAGGCTATCAACTTATTGCTAAAAAAGGATTTACCGCTGTTGGTATCAAGCAGATACTAGACACAGCAGGCATTCCTAAAGGCTCGTTCTATCATTACTTTGCCTCAAAGGAGACTTTTGGTGAAGCCATTATTAGTAATTACTTTGTGCATTATAAAGAGCGCTTAGATACCATCGCAGATCAAGATGTTAGCGCTCAGCAGAAGCTATACAACTATTTTCAGAACTGGTATGACACTCAGCAAAACGGCTGTGATCATGGAAAATGCTTGGTCGTTAAGCTCAGTGCTGAGGTAGCAGACATGTCTGAGTCTATGCGTCTCGCCCTAAATGCTGGTTATCAACAAATCATCAATTGGCTGGCCGAACAGATCAAAGCTGGATGGGCTGATAACTCAGTCCCCCATTTTGATAATGTGGCTGCTGAGAGTATGGCCAAACGCTGGTATTTTGCTTGGTTAGGTGCCAGCCTAATTGCTAAAACCAGTCAGACCAACACCCCACTCGCAGAAGTTTGGCAGATGACGACCACACAAATGGGCCGTTGATTCTGTCATTTTAGACCACGTCTATAGGAATATCCTTTGGCAGAAGATTTGCATTATTAGAGAGTTTTGTAAATTTACTAGACGACCGGTCTAATTAATGTACAATGGCCGCAGATGCAATAAACGGATTGGCAAATAAGCTACCGTCATCTTTATACAATTTATATTTAATAAATATCTAATAACGTTTAGGAATTTTATGAACAACTTTCAATATTACAATCCCGTCCGTATCGTCTTTGGTGAAGGTCAAATCACCCAGTTATCAGAATTAGTGCCTACAGATGCACGTGTACTAATCACTTATGGTGGTGGTTCAGCGCAGCGTACTGGTACGCTGGATGAAGTAAAAGAAGCTTTGGCAGCAAGTGGGTCACGTGATGTGTTTGAGTTTGGTGGTATCGAAGCCAACCCAGAATTTACGACACTACTAAAAGCAGCAGACATGGTGAATGAGCATAACATCGACTTTATCTTGGCAGTCGGTGGCGGTTCAGTACTTGACGGTAGTAAGTTTGTTGCCTTGGTTGCCTCTTTAACTGAAGAAGACGGCACCGTTTCACGCGAGCAAGCGTGGGATGCCTTAATCAGCTATTGCAAAAATCTTGATTCTGCTATTGATCTGGGCGCGGTTTTGACGATACCAGCGACTGGCTCTGAAATGAACTCAGGTGGCGTTATCAACTATAGTGAACGCCAAGCAAAACTGCCATTTGGCAATCCACTGGCCTTTCCTAAATTTTCGATTTTAGACCCTATCAAGACATTGACCCTACCTGAGCGTCAAGTCATGAACGGTGTTGCTGATGCTTTTGTTCATGTAATGGAGCAATACTTAACGTATCCAGTGAACGCTAAGGTTCAAGACGCATTTGCTGAGAGCTTACTTAAAATTCTTATTGCAGAAGGTTTGGTGGTGAAGCAGGAGCCAAATAACCTAGAGACTCGTAAGAACATCATGTGGACAGCTACGATGGCACTGAACGGCCTCATCGGTACAGGTGTTCCACAAGATTGGACAACCCATATGATTGGTCACGAACTGACCTCATTGCATAGCATTGATCATGCTCGTACCTTGACCATCGTGCTGCCATCCGTCATGCGTGAGCTTAAAGAAAGCAAAAAAGAAAAGCTGCTTCAGTATGCCCGTAACGTATGGGACATTACCGATACAGATCAAAATGATGACACTATCATTGAGACGGCCATCGTTTATACCGAAAACTTCTTCCGCGATCTTGGTTTACCAGTCAGCTTAGAAGATGTTGATTTAACAGAAGAAGCAATCGACCCAATCGTCAAACAGCTTGAAGCGCATAAAATGGTCAAACTGGGTGAGCATGGCAAGAATGACCTAGATGTCTCACGCCGTATTTTGCAACGTGCGGTTACTAGTAAAGCGTCTTAATTAGAAATACCATAATAATAAAAATATATCTTTTTGATTTTAAAGTAACTACTCAGCACTGAGTGGTTACTCCTTTAACAACGAACACTAATATTTATAAATAAAAAAAGGATTATTAAAATGAGCTTTGATAAGCAACAAAACCAAAATACAAATCGTCAAATCAAACTTGCCAGCCGCCCCCAAGGTGAGCCAAAGGCTGAAAACTTTGACCTAGTGACTAGCGATATTCCCTCGCCCAACGACAATGAGATGCTATTACGCACCGTTTATTTATCATTAGATCCGTATATGCGTGGACGTATGAGCGATGCAAAAAGCTATGCAGATCCCTTAGCAGTGGGTGATGTCATCATGGGTGGAACGGTTGCCCAAGTCGTTGAATCTAATATAGATAAATTCGCTGTCGGTGACTTGGTGGTCTCAAACTCAGGCTGGCAAGATTATAGCGTTAGCAATGGCGAAGGTGTCCTAAAGCTTGATAAAGATATGAAAAACCCCTCTTATGGCTTAGGCGTATTAGGTATGCCAGGGTTTACGGGTTATATGGGTTTGACTGATATCGGTAAACCACAAAAAGGCGAAACGTTGGTGGTTGCAGCCGCTACTGGTCCAGTTGGCGCTACTGTCGGGCAAGTGGGTAAACAATACGGCACGCGTACAGTGGGTGTCGCTGGCGGTAAAGAAAAGTGTGATTTCGCAGTTAATGAGCTTGGTTTTGATATCTGTATCGACCACAAAGCCGATGATTTTGCTGAGCAACTAAAAGCGGCGTGTCCAGATGGTATCGATATCTACTACGAAAATGTCGGCGGTCATGTGTTTGATGCCGTAATGCCCCTCTTGAATGCCCATGCTCGTATTCCAGTCTGTGGTCTAGTCGCTCAATACAATGCGACGGACTTGCCTGAAGGTAAAGATCGTTTGAGCATGTTGACAGGACTTATCCTGAGTCGTCGCTTAACGATTAAAGGGTTTATTATTTTTGAAGAATATGGAGATCACTACCCTGAATTCTTAGAAACCATGAGCAAATGGGTAGAATCAGGTGATGTCAAAACCAAAGAGTATATCGCTGAAGGCTTAGACCATGCACCTGATGCTTTCGTCCGCATGCTAAACGGTGACAACTTTGGCAAAACAGTGGTTAAAGTCGCTGAAGTCAACTAATAGTCTTTTATTAGTTAACATTAGATGAATAGTAATAACCACTTAACAACATAGTTTACTCATATTGCTACTGCAAACTGTCTACGTTGCATGAATACTATTAATGATAAATAGATAAGCAATGACAAATAGACAAGTAACTGGATAACGATTCATTCAATAACTAAGTGCTAATCATTATACCTTTAAACAGTATAGCAATTAGTGCTTGGTTAACTATGAACCTCGATCAAACATCAATAATAACTAAGGATACTTATGAACATTTTAATGGTACTAACTTCACATGATCGTCTGGGTGACACAGGTAAGAAAACGGGTTTTTGGTTAGAAGAATTTGCCGCCCCTTACTACGCTTTTATTGACGCTGGTGTGAACGTAACGCTAGCCTCTCCTGCAGGTGGTCAGCCACCACTTGATCCTAGTAGCGATACAGCGGATGCACAGACAAAAGATACCAAACGTTTTAAAGAAGACGCAAAAGCACAAGAACATCTTGCCAATACTGAAAAACTTGCTGATATGAAAGCAGAAGATTTTGATTCTGTCTTTTATCCAGGCGGCCATGGCCCATTATGGGATTTAGCCGTCGATAAAAACTCCATCAATTTGATTGAAACGTTTGTGACGCAAGACAAGCCAGTGGCTTTTGTTTGCCACT
Source organism: Psychrobacter alimentarius (assembly GCF_001606025.1). Lineage (NCBI taxonomy): Bacteria > Pseudomonadati > Pseudomonadota > Gammaproteobacteria > Moraxellales > Moraxellaceae > Psychrobacter > Psychrobacter alimentarius. The sequence goes on from NZ_CP014945.1 coordinate 1,895,751, forward strand.
CTCCTGCTGCCCTAAAAAATGTCAAGATTGATGGTGAGTATCTGGTTAAAGGCAAAACAGTCACTGGGTTTTCTAACTCAGAAGAAGAAGCCGTTAGTCTGACAGATGTCGTACCCTTCTTAGTAGAAGATGCATTAAAAGACAATGGCGGTCACTATGAAAAAGCTGCGGATTGGGAATCATTTGTTGTCGAAGATGGCTTGCTGATTACAGGGCAAAACCCAGCGTCATCAGAAGAAGCAGCCAAACGATTGATGGCCAAATTGAAGGGCTAAAATAAGGCTCTAAGGTGAACATAATAAACCACACAAAAAGGCCACTACCATGATTCGCTTACATCATCTCAATCAATCACGCTCGTTACGCATCCTATGGCTTCTAGAAGAGCTTGGCGTGTCTTATACGGTCATTAGTCATCAACGCGATGCTAAAACCCATTTGGCACCAGAGAGTCTAAAAGCGGTACATCCACTTGGTAAGTCTCCGGTTATTGAAATGGATGGCCAACTTTATACTGAGTCAGGGGCTATTACTGAGCTATTAATTGAACGATTTGCGCCAGAGCATTTGCGTCCTTCTATAGATAGTACAGATTATGGGACTTATTTGCAGTGGATTCATTTTGCCGAAAGCTCGCTTATGTTGCCGTTATTACTTGAACTATTTACCAAAAAGGCAGGTATTAACGATAATGAGTTTTTGGATGATTATATTGCCGAAGAGAAACACAAGCTGCTGAGCTATTTGAATGATGAAGTGGCTGATAAGGCCTTTATTGTTGGCAATAGATTAAGTGGGGCTGACTTTATGTTGTCTTTTGACTTGATTATGCTTGCCAAGCGCGAGATGTTAGAAGACTACCCGTCTATAAAACAATACGCCTTACAACTGACTAGCCTTGATAGCTATCAGCGTACCATGCGTTTGGAAGCAAATTATGATGAGTCGATCTAACAGACTGTTTTAACGCCATTACTTAATTTTTATGACATAAAAACAGCTCTGTAAAGAGCTGTTTTTATTTTTGATTCAACTGTATGTCCATTATCTATAAATGGGCGTACGGTAATATTTGAACATAAGTTAAAAACAGCATAGCGCGTTACGTGTATATGACAAACGCCTGATAGAAGTTATGATAAAATCTTGCCCGCTATTTTTAAGTTATATTTTTGTCTTATATATTGAATATTGTCGATCCACTATAAAATAAATACAGTGCGACTGGGATGAATTTTTCGCAGTCTCTGTAATAGCAGCACGTAAGAAAAATTTATACCTGTAGCACGGCACGCTGTAATGTCTGTGTTCTTTTTATTCAGGATCAACTATAGCGTGTATCTCAATTAATACCCATCCAATAGGTACAGTTTTTGTCTGGGCGCTGCCCCATGTCATTTACTCGCTTACAAACATCGTCGTACGCTCATGAATACTGAATATCAATTTAAGCCGCATGAACAACCATTGATGGTTGGCTCTCCAGCCAATCCTGACCATCCTGCACGCCGTAAATTATTCTATCTACTTATTGGAATTTTTATTGGTCTGACTGCCAGCTTTCAGAACGGTTTATTGGTGGCGAACTTGACGCAAATCCAAGGGGAAATGGGTCTAACGCCGGTCGAAGGTGGTTGGATATCTGTCAGTTATAATATGACCAATGCTTGTATCACTGTCTTGTTATATAAAATTCGCCAGCAGTTTGGCATGTCGCTCTTTAGCAAAATCACCCTATTTTTTCTATTAGCGGCCACAAGCTTACAGTGGTTCGTCAACAGTCACTTCTTGGATGCGATTAACATCCAAATTGATGCTTATTATCTAGAGATTATTGCTAGAGGGTTGAGTGGTATGGTGGCTAGTGGTATGACCATCCTAGGTTTATTCTATTGTTTGCAAGGCATGCCTACGGTCAAACGTACCAGTGGTTTGATATTGGGTTTTGGCTTGGTGCAATTTGGTATCCCATTATCACGAATTATCTCGCCCTATCTCGCTATCGACGGTCAGCTTGAAAACTTATTCTTATTTCAATTTGGTTTGGCATTGATCTGTTTTGGGTTAATTAATATTTTAGAATTGCCACCTGGTAATACCGAAAAAGTCTTCGAAAAACTCGATTTTTTAAGCTTTGCTTTTTTTGCCAGTGGTCTTGCTGCGTTGGCTGTATTCTTAGTACAGGGCCGCATTCAGTGGTGGACAACGCCTTGGCTAATTTATTCACTCATTATTGCCGCTGTCAATATTAGCATAGCACTGTGGATTGAAACGCATCGCAAAAACCCTATGTTGCAAGTTCGCTGGATGCGTAGTCGCAACATCATTGCTTTTATGATTACTGGTGCTGTGATGCGTATTTTGCTGTCTGAGCAGAATGTCGGCGCGGCAGGATTGCTTGCCAGTCTTGGTTACGGTAACGATCAGTTGATTACGTTTTATGCGGTCATACTATCCGCCAGTGCCTTGGCATTAATCATTAGTATTTTTAGCACTGATGCGATGGATTTACGCCGTCCCGTTATCTTTGCAGTGGCATTAATTGCTATAGGGTCCTGGATGGATACAAGTGTGTCTATTAATTCAGCGCCTTATATGTTTTATCTTAGTCAGTCTTTGATTGCATTTGCGGCTATATACTTCATGGGACCGCTGGTTTTTGAAGGGTTTTTACGTGCTATCGCTAGTGGCCCTGCCTATATTATTAGTTTTTCTGTGATTTTCGGTATTTCACAAACGGTCGGCGGGCTTGCAGGTGCTGCCGCTATTCAAGCCTTCACAACGATTCGTACGCAAGCGCATTATGCAGATATGGTCGGCTCACTTAATTTGGGTGACCCGGCTTTGATGGGACAAGTCGCTGGTGCCAGTCGTACTTTATCGAGTCAAATAACAGATGCCACCCAAGTCAACGTAGCAGCCATGAGCCAAGTCTTACAGAGTATACAAAAACAGGCGACTGTCGCGGCATACAATGACCTATTCTTTTTGATGGCAAGCATTGCTACTATCACTACCATTATTCTATTGATAAATTATTTCTATTATCGCTATCATAAACGTAACCCACTGGCCAAAGAACTGGCGGTGATTGCCAAAATGCGTGAAAACAAATGACCCAATCTATTCACTCTACAGCACTAAAAACTTGTAAGCCTATGTTTAATAAAATCAGGAGAGCGTCATGAGCCAAGAAAAATCCAATGATCTGACTCAAAAAGCTCAAACGTCAGATGGCGCTCCAGCAGTGAAATCGCAGACAGAATCCGATACTAGTACAACGCAAACTGCGACGGACTCCATTCAGAACAACCAAGAACCAACTCCAAGCTCTAGCAGTCAGGACAAATCTGATGTGGATGATACGCTAACTGGTAATGAGCCTCCCATGCCACCCAAAGAGCCTATTCCTGACTCAACTGGCTGGTCGCCCAAGAAAAAATCGTATTTAAATTTGGGGTTATTGATACTACTAATTATTATTGGTGTGACCTTGATTTTGTATGCGTGGAAATTACCTCCTTTTACACCGACAATACAGCAGACAAACAACGCCTTTGTGAAAGGTCAAACGACCATTATCAGTCCGCAAGTGTCAGGTTATGTGACCGAAGTGGCTGTACAAGATTTTGCCACTGTAAAAGAAGGTGATTTGCTCATAAAAATAGACGATCGTACCTTTCAGCAACAGCTTGATCAAGCACAGGCCGATACAGAGGTAGCACTCACCAATCGTTCTAGTAATACTCAAGATACGCAAAGTAGCCAAGCACAAATCGAAGCACGAGAAGCGGATCTATACAGTGCCAAAATCAACGTGGAAAGCGCGCGTGAGGACGTGAATCGCTATCAAGGTTTAGATGCTATTGGTGCTGTCTCAAAAGCGGAAGTGGCTCATATCAAAGCCCAACTCGCTCAGGCGCAGGCAAGTGTGCAACAGGCGGAAGCCAATTTGCAAGCCGCTCGTCAAAACCGTGATAAAACCAGCGGTAGCCGCTCCTCACTGGATGCGAACATAAAAAGCGCTGAAGCTGGTGTAAAGCAAGCACAGATTAATCTAGACAATACTATCATCACGGCGCCAGAATCTGGTCAGCTCAGTCAAGTGAGTGTTAAAGAAGGGCAGTATGTCAGCGCAGGTACACAGTTGATGTATATCGTACCTGAAGGCGTATGGATTATTGCAAACTTCAAAGAAACTCAAGTGGCAAATATGGCGATAGGTGAACCTGCAACCATTCGGGTGGACGCACTTGGAGGAACAGAGTTCACTGGTCATGTCAGTAATATATCACCAGCAACTGGTAGTGAATTTAGTGCTGGCGCTGCCAATCCTGCGACTGGCAACTACATCAAAATTGCTCAGCGCATTCCTGTACGGATTGACTTAGATAAGGGTCAGCCAGAGCTTGCGCGTTTACGTCCCGGCATGTCAGTTTCGGTCGATATAGACACCGATCACAAAGTCAAAAAGTAGTACAAAAAAAGCCATTCTAAATTCCTTGATTAGTGGATTTAGAATGGCTTTTGAACTATCTATCAAATACTTTTAACAACCCGCCTTTACCATTACGGCAATAAGCGTTTCGTTGTCCAAGTAGAGGCTCCCTCGTTATTATCCTGTACATAAACGAGGCGATCATGCATGCGGTTAGCCCGTCCTTGCCAAAACTCGATTTTTTCAACCGTAATCTCATAACCTCCCCAAAACTCTGGCGTGGGTACGGCCAGGTTTTCTGGATAATCGGCCTGCAATTGTGCAAATTTTTCTTCCATAACCTCACGGTTAGCCACTTCACCACTTTGCGGTTGGCTTACCCATGCCCCAACTTGACTGTCATGGGGACGTTTTTGAAAATATGCTGCAGATTTTGTTGCATCAATTTTGGCAATTTTTCCACTGATACGAATTTGGCGCTCAAGCTCATGCCAAAAAAACAGGGCTTCGGCATTGGGATTTTCTGCAATATCCTGTCCTTTTGCACTTTCGTAGTTGGTATAAAAAACAATACCCGTTGCTGTAATCTCACGTAGCAATACAATACGTACGCTGGGTTTATTGTCTGCACCGCAAGTCGCCAAACTCATGGCATAGGGTTCTTGAACGCTTTGCTCTATTGCCTCACTCATCCAAGCATTTAGCAGCTCAAATGGTGACTCTGGTATTGATGTTTGATCCAGTGCGCCTTTTTCGTATGACAGGCGTTGGTCAGTGAAGTCCATGCTCATGGTCATTCCTTATTTTGGTCTTATTCGTTCAAAGGCGGTTATTGTAATACGGATTTGATAAGATCAGCTAAGTCATTTGCCATGACATCACATTCTATAATGTCATCCGACTCGACCATGACGCGTATCATTGGCTCTGTACCTGATTGGCGAATCAAGAGACGACCACGTCCTTCCAATGTCGCTTGTGCTTTTTCAAAAGCGACAACCAGCTCATCATGCTTGTATGGGTCTTGCATCTTGGACAAGCGTACATTGACCAGTTTTTGTGGCAGTACTTCAAACCCTTCAATAAGATCACTCAGTGCGCGCCCTTGAGCTTGCATCACTGCCAATACTTGTAAGCCTGCTATGATGGCATCTCCTGTACGGCTCTTATCCAAGCATAGAATGTGCCCAGAAGGCTCTCCACCCAATATCCAGCCATTGGTTTCAAGCGTCTGCATGACGTAGCGATCCCCTACTTTTGCACGCATAAAGTCAATACCAGCATCCTTGAGTGCCAGCTCTAACCCCATGTTGCTCATGAGTGTTCCTACCACACCTTTAGCCTTGGTAGAACCTTTGGTAGCCAGTAGGTATAAAATACCGTCGCCATCAATTAGTTGACCAGTTTCATCGACCATTACGATACGATCGCCGTCACCATCTAAGGCAATACCAACATCTGCTTCGTGATTCAGCACTGCTTGTTGCAGACCTTCTGGATGCGTAGAACCACAGTCATCATTGATATTGATACCGTCAGGCTCATTATTGATTGCAATCACATTGGCACCAAGCTCACGCATGACTCTTGGCGCCACACTATAACCTGCGCCATTTGCACAATCGACTACGATAGTCAAATGACTCAAATCGTATTGATAAGGGAAACTGCCTTTACAAAATTCGATATAACGACCTTTGGCATCATTGATTCGGTTGTTCTTACCAAGATTGGCAGGATCAAGAATCGGCATGATGACGGCATCGCCAGCTTCTGACTGACTCATTACTGCCTTTAATTTGTCATTAATAGCAGTTTGCATGTCATCGGTTAATTTTTTACCATCACCCGAAAAAAACTTGATACCGTTATCATAGTATGGATTGTGAGAGGCTGAAATAACCACGCCAGCATCCGCATTAAAACTGCGGGTCAAATGTGCGATGGCAGGTGTTGGCAATGGGCCAAGCATATGAACATCAACACCAGCGGCATTAAAACCCGCTTGTAGAGCCCCTTCAATAACGTAACCTGACAAGCGAGTATCTTTACCAATGACCACACTCGGTTTACGGGCAGGATTATTATTGTTTTCCATCAATACTTGACCCGTAACATAACCCAATTTTAAAATAAAATCAGGCGTAATCGGTAACTGACCAAATTTGCCGCGAATACCATCGGTGCCAAAGTAGCTCATTATGTGTGTTCCCTAATTGTAAACTAAGTCTAAAAGTAAAAGGCCAAACGTATATGCAGGCACTGATATTGTTATAGTAATCCGTTATGTATTTTACAAAAAAAACGGCCAACAATAACAAGGCATTGTTGGCCGTTTGTATATCAAAGTCACTACAATCCTGCAAAAACGCTATTGTCAATATAACACAGGATTATGAGTTGATGTCTAATTCACACGGTAGTTTGGTGCTTCTTTAGTGATTTGAACATCATGAACATGTGACTCTTTCATACCAGCTGACGTCACCTTGATAAACTGCGGATTTTTGCGCATGTCTTCAATAGTCGCAGAGCCAGTGTAGCCCATAGAAGAACGCAAACCACCCACCAACTGGTTAACAATACCAGCTACTGGTCCCTTATAAGGAACACGGCCTTCAATACCTTCTGGTACAAGCTTCTCTACGCCATCTTTGGCATCTTGAAAATAACGGTCTGATGAACCATTTGATCCTGACATCGCGCCAAGACTACCCATACCGCGGTAGGCTTTGTAATAGCGACCTTGGAACAATTCTACTTCACCTGGGGCTTCTTCCGTACCTGCCATCAATGAACCTACCATGATGCACGACGCACCAGCAGCAATGGCTTTTGCCATATCGCCAGAATAACGAATACCGCCATCAGCGATCAATGGAATGCTATCTTGCAAAGCACTGGCGACATTATCAATGGCTGAGATTTGCGGCACACCAATACCAGCGATAATACGAGTGGTACAGATAGATCCTGGGCCGATACCAACTTTTACAGCGTCAGCGCCTGCATCACGCAATGCCTTAGCTGCATCACCTGTTGCAATGTTACCACCAATGACTTGAACGTTTGGATAGTTTTTCTTGATCCAAGAAACTTTGTCGATCACGCCCTTTGAATGGCCGTGTGCGGTGTCTACAACAATAATATCTACATCAGCACCAATCAGCGCTTCAACGCGTGCTTGCGTGTCTGCACCTGTTCCAACCGCTGCACCCACTCGAAGACGACCTTTCTCATCTTTACAAGCATTTGGATTGTTTTCAGCTTTCGCAAAGTCATTAACGGTAATCAAACCACGCAAACGGAACTTGTCATCAATAACGATAACCTTTTCGATGCGATGCTCATGCAGCAATCTTTTGATGTTCTCGTTGCTTTCGCCTTCATGCACAGTCACCAATTGGTCTTTTGGCGTCATGATCTGACTGACCGGCATTGATAAGTTGGTTTCAAAGCGCCAGTCTCTATGAGTTACGATACCCACGACATTGTCTGTACCTTTTTCAACCACAGGTACGCCTGAGATATTATTATCTTGAGTCAAACGTAACAATTCACCAATCGTCATCTCTGGATGCACGGTGATTGGATCCACGACCGTACCTGCTTCAAATTTTTTGACACGGCGTACTTGAGTAGCCTGTTGTACGATATCCATGCTCTTGTGCAAGATACCCATACCACCTAATTGAGCCATCGTGATGGCCATTTCAGACTCAGTCACTGTATCCATAGCCGCAGAGATTAGCGGTAGATTCAAGGTGATGTTTTTGGTCAAACGAGTAGACAGATCGGCAGTTTTTGGCAAGACTTCAGAATAGGCTGGCAATAATAAAACGTCATCAAAGGTTAAGGCTTCATCGACAATTCGCAACATACAGACCCCTAGTGGTGGTTATTTTGATGGGTGGGATTTTTGCACTAAAACAATCAACAATAGACCAGCTAACTATCGCACTCGAAAATTGCCATTGATTCATCAATCATAAGTATACGCAAATATAGCGCTGTCTTATTCTTGACGGCTCATTTATCCCTTAAAAATAACGCCATATTATAACAAATAAGCAGACAGAGCGCATGCTTATTTGTCAGCTTATTTTAGAGAAGCACGTCTTTGTTTAATCACAAGCCCACTTCACATCATTAGTCACTTTTTTTCATTGCTAGCGGCTATGATTCATTACTAATTACTTTCGCCCAAAGTAAAACGCTCTGTGGGTAAGTACTGATGCTGCTGTTCATGTAAGTAGCCAAGCATCTGTTCGCGTACTTCACAAGCGAGTGTCCATGCCTCGATAGGTCCTACTCCTGACACAGCGCCACGCAGCTGAATCGTCTTTTCAGTCACCTCAACGACGAACACTTCAGGTTCAGTTTTATTGTCCCAAAGCTCATTTTCTTTAGTCACGGATATAAAATGTTGGCGAATGGCATCAATGTCTGCTCCATAATCGATATATAAAAATACAGGACAGGTCTGATGTACTTCCGTATGTGACCAGTTCTCAACCATTTCAGTAATCAACTCACGCATCGGTACGATCAATCGTCGTTCATCCCATGTTTTTAGAACAGCATAAGTGTACCGTAAGTCTTCAACTGTACTAAAGTTACCTTTCATAATTACACTATCACCAATCCTTACAGGCTGTGTCACTGCCACTTGCACACCTGCGATGATATTGCCCAATATTGGTTGCGCTGCGATACCGATGACCACACTGGCAATACCAGCTGAGGTCAACAATGTCCTACCAAGGCCCTCGATATTGGTAAACTCACTGAGTCCAATCCAAATGCTACCGAGAATCATAAAAAAGATAAACACGCGGCGAAAGATTGACACATAGGTGCGCCGACGTCGCACTTTATCGAACTGCTCTTCTCCTAGGTTTTCAATCTGCATACTTTGATAGCGATTGGCAAAGAAGTTGATGACACGAATACCCAGCCACATGGCACTAAAAACCAAAACGATCCAGATCAGTGGACGAATAGATGAGGCAACCGCATCTAAATAAGGAAAGCCGCCTGAAACTAACGTAAAAACCAATAGAAAGCTGATGGTAAAAGTCAAAGGCACCGTCAATTTACTGACCAAATCAGCAACACCGTTACTACTGCCTACATACATGCTGTACTTTTCGGCATCAATATAGCGACTGATAAGCTTTTCTGTGCCTTTACTCAATAGCCAGCCAAGCCCCATCGTAAGTAAGAGAAAAGTCGTTAGCGCGATAAATTCCCACAGAGCAATACCGAAAAATTTGAGTTTTAACCATTCAGGTAAATAGCGTTCAAACTCTGATGGGTGATACTGCTCATAAAGATTGTCGATATTGCCCACTGTTTGCTCAGAAAAAACCCAAACAGGGGCACTGTCTTCTATTCGTACTCGCTGTAAATAAATAGGAACACGGCGTTCACGATAATCAATATAGCCAAGTTGTATAGAACGCCTAACAATACCCGTTACACTACTTTCGTTACCCAATAATGGCTCCATCAAACCATCTGGCCGATCTGGCAAATCATCAAAGACATAAAGCTTTTTTTCAGATAACAAAAAATCAAGACGTTTTGCAAGCTCAATAGCACGGCTGCGCTGAACCTTCTCATCAATCAAATTCATATTAAGGGCGTAAGCTGCCAAGTCATATTGCTGCTTCATTACCGCTGATTGAAAAAACTCCAAGGTTGCAAGCGGGGTTGTCAGGTTCGGTGGCACAGACAATGGCGGTAATCCCGCATTGAGCTTATTTAATTCATAATAGCTCTCATTATATTCGCCCGTGAGCCCAGCATCGCCTTGCAGTGTCCCTGCTTGCTCTACAGCGTTTCGCTCGGTCGGATCAAACATCTCTTCTGAAACATCAGAAAGTTTTATCTTATGACTTTTAATCGTATCAATCTTTTGCGACGCATACTCAGTTAGTGTATCTGGCGCACTTGTGCTTTGCTCACTACTGTTTTGTGTATCATCATTGCTTGCTGCCTGCGCAGAGACAACTGGCATAAAAATAGCGCTTATCACCATGCACAAAGAAGCCAGTAGTAACTGAAGGCAATGATAGCGCCGCACTTCGCCATATTTACGTACGTATTGAGTACCGTTCAACTGGCTATCATTAACCTTAGCTGCCATATTATTGACTGCTGTAGAGCGGTCCTTTAGAGTATTCATATCTTTAAAAGCCATCAGTTCATATAAGGTTTGGACGCAAAAAATGTATCGTCTAAATTAATAATTAATGCAGTTTACAAAAAAAGCCAGCATATAGCTGACTCATTTTATTACTATAACTGGATATGTTTTGTAATTTTTACCTTATGCACGGCGCCACGTTGTACCAGCACGGCTGTCTTCAAGCTCAATACCTGCCTCTTTTAATTGCTCACGTATGGCATCCGCACGCGCAAAATTTTTGTTGGTCTTGGCCTCTGCACGCTCAACAATAAGACCGTCGATCATCGCATCTGTTAAGCTGTTTTCAGTGGTATCACCTACCACGGCTTGCAAAAACTGCTGCACGGGCTGTTGTAAAATATTTAGCACTTGCGCCAGCGCTTTGAGCTGCTGAGCCAATTTCCAAGCCGTTTCTACGTCTTCCGCCTTAATCGCCTTATTTATATCACGTGCCAGCCCAAATAACACACTAATCGCTGTAGAACTATTGAAGTCATCATTCATGGCTTTGATGAAGCTTTGTCCAGTCTCGCTACTGTAGGCCTCATTGACCAAAGCGTCGTCAATGTTCAATGTCTGTTGTTTTTGTTGTTCTGCCAATTTTAGTGCATTATATAGTCTGCTTAGGCTATTATGCGCTTCATCTAAGGCGCTATCTGAAAAGTTCACTTGGCTACGATAGTGGCTCGATAGTAAGAAAAACCGTACCGTTTCAGGCAAATACTTGGCAATGACATCCCGAATGGTCGAAAAGTTACCCAGTGACTTAGACATTTTTTCGCCATCGACATTGATAAAACCAACGTGCATCCAGTTACGCGCATACTCACAACCCGTCGCTGCTTCTGATTGGGCTATCTCATTTTCGTGATGCGGGAACTGTAAATCATGACCACCGCCATGAATATCAAAAGTATGGCCTAAGCACTTGGTTGACATGGCCGAGCACTCAATATGCCAGCCAGGACGCCCTTGTCCCCATGGTGATGCCCACTGCGGTTCATCAGGTTTTGCCGCTTTCCATAATACAAAATCAAAGGGATTACGTTTATCGTTTTCGACATCGACTCGTGCGCCTGCCTGCATATCATCTAGATTACGCTTCGATAATTTACCATAATCAGCAAAACTATCGACGGCATAATAGACATCTCCATTGTCACCTGCATACGCATAATCACCTGTGACAAGGGTCTCAATCATCTGTTGCATCTCATCAATATGATCAGTTGCCCGTGGCTCAACATCTGGTGCCAAGCAACCAAGTGCAGAGAAATCTTCGTGCATCGCTTTAATAAATCGCTCGGTCAACGCACCAATCTCTTCACCATTTTCGGCAGCACGAGCAATGATCTTGTCATCAATGTCTGTGATGTTGCGCACATAATTAACGTCATAACCCAATTGTTCAAGCCAGCGTACCGCCATATCAAACCCAATCATCATCCGAGCATGGCCAATGTGACAATAATCATAGACGGTCATACCGCACACATACATGCCGACCTTGCCTTCAACAAGCGGTTTAAATGACTGCTTGCGCCCAGTGAGTGAGTCGTAGATTGCAAGCTGAGACATAGCGTCTGCAAGTGGTGTGGTCATAGGAGAAAAGCCTTTTTATTTATTAAAAGTATAGAGAATAAGATAACAATATAAGTAAAATATGACAGGTCGAAGCCATGAGTAAAACGTAGAATCAATAAACACAGATGATACTGCAAGTATTCTAGTATCAAAAAACGTTGGTCATATAAAACTTAACCCATTATCTTAGCGAAAACAGCCATAAAATACTACAATGAGCGCGCAACTAATATTATTCGACCATAAAAACAACTAAGGGTATCAACATGGGCAATCGCTTAAGCAAAATATATACACGCACGGGAGATGATGGCAGTACAGGCATGGCAGATGGCAGCCGCGTTAGCAAAGCGGACCACTTATTCAATGTCATGGGTGATGTCGATGAGCTCAACTCACACATTGGTCTTGTACGCGCACACTTGGCTCAAACAGCCAACAATCAGGAATTAGTTCAGCCGCTACTTGTCCATGTCTCGCCACAACAAGTAGTAGACTTTGAGCAAGCATTGGTTATTATCCAGCATTTATTGTTCAATATCGGCGGTGAGCTTGCCATGCCAGAATACGAAGGCATCAATGCCACTCATATTGACTGGTTAGAGCAGCAAATTGATACCATGAATACAGGTCTGCCCCCACTAAAAGATTTTATTTTGCCAACAGGTTCGGTCTTGGTCAGTCAATTGCATATCGCACGCTGTGTTTGTCGCCGTGCTGAGCGTCAAGCGGTTTCATTACAGGAGCAACGCCCAAAGGCGATTCGTCCTACAGCAGTGAGCCTTATTAACCGTTTATCAGATTGGCTATTTGTCGCTGCTCGCTTTTGCACCGATCCTAACCAAATTTCTGAAGTACTGTGGGACAATCAAGTATTACAAGTCTTTGCTAAAGAGCAATAATGATATAAAACAAAAAGCCCGCAATGTAAATTTTGCGGGCTTTTTTTATGAAATCAATTCATGGATACCGACACTTAATAGCAATGCCAATTTGACGAATTAGTAAGTCGCACTTTCGTCTTCGATAATAACCATATCGATACTCTCATCTTTAGGTACTAATTTTGGTGAAGCGGGTGTTGTAGAGTTTTTGGTTTCAGAAGACGGTGCGGTTGCTGCGCTATTTTCTGTCGCATTGTTTTGACTGCTACTTGGACGATTGACCGTTGGTGGCGTAGTAGGCTCAGCAGGACGAGTTGGTTCCACTGGCGTTGTTGGTCTAGGCTGACGAGCAGGCGCTGGTTGGTTATCGTTACTGCTGTCATTTCTCTGAGCCGCGGCGCGTTGGGCACGCTCATTGTCCATCGCTGATTTGTATACAGAACCTGCCATTACATCGGCTACTACAGTCAGCAAAGCTGGTTGCCCAGCAATACGTGTGCGTACCTGGCCGCCTTGGGTGCCAACAACATAGGTAAAGGCATCATCGACCAGCATATTATTATTAATACGAATATTGTTTTGCGCTAAACGTGACTGTAAGCTTGGCTGATTGTTGGCCGCTTGCACTTGACTTGCTTGATATAAGTCTTCGCTTGGCAGCGTCATGCTAACGCTTGCTTGACAAGTGGTCATGCCATTACTATTGGCTTCTTGTATGACAGCTGCATTTTGTACGTCTATCATAATGCCATTGGTTTTATTGGTGACGACGCCGTTGTCCAGACTGATTCCTGAGTCGTTTGCGTAGTTAGCAGCCAGTGTCTGTGCTTGTTGATTGAGTGTGTTTTTTAAAGCGGCTTTAAGACGATCTTGTACCATCGGATCATCACAATTAACGGCATTAGCAACTGTATTTTCTTCAACTACTGGTTCCTGCTCCGTTACTTCTGCTGTCTGAGTAGTATCTTCCTTCTCTGAGCGATCGCAGCCTGCAAGCGCCAAACTACATACAATGCCAATTCCGGCAACTTTGTGCCACTTGCTCAAACTATTATTTGCTACGCTCATGCTGTTCTTGCTCCCAAATTACTAATTCGTACCGCCACTGATGGACAGTGATTGATGTTCAAACCGTCCCTTTAACTATCGTAGGCTACAAAACCTATTACTGTCTGCTTTCTGAACGGCATGGTCATTATTGTAACCTCTGTATGTACAAATAGCGCCCCTTATTAGGCCTAAAACCTACACTTAGTTGCAAAAACATAACAAACTCATATGTGGATAGTATCGATCAATCAGATTGAAACTTTCAGTCATCAAAAATACCTATCCATAAAAACCATTAGACGCCATCCAAGTGACACTATATGATTACTCGTAAAAATAGCAATACTGTGTGAGCCATGATAAATTTTGAACGTACACTTTTATTGGGTCATCGCGGTGCTCGTGGTGAATCATTAGAAAACACCGTGACGGGTTTTCAATATGCGCAGCGTCTGATGACACGTGGTTTGACTGGCATTGAGTTTGACGTCCAATTAAGCGCTGATGGTTGTTTGGTGGTGTTCCATGATGATGACTTGGCGCGTATGTGTGGTCAGCAATCACGCATCGATCAGCTAAATATTAAAGAAATACAGCGGCAGCGACAATTTGGCCATCAAATTGTTACATTGACCAGTATAGCGCCAGCTTTGTACGGCTTTACTTATATTGAGCTTGAAATCAAGACACATGCTCGCACCGACTATGCCAAATTGATTGCAGCACTAGCACAAGATTTGGTACATAGTCCCTTGGCTTCCCTACCCATTGTCTTGACCAGCTTCGACGTGGAGCTACATGCACGACTACAGCGCAGCAAACTATTAAAACATATCCCGCGCGGCTTATTGATTCGTACGCATGAGTCCTTAATGGTCGCTACCAATACGGCGATGACCCTTGGCTGTACTCGACTGGGCGTTTATCATCCGCTACTCAGTCAATCCTTTATTAAACATAGCCATCGCTATGGTTTACTGGTTAGCGCTTGGACAGTCAATGATACTGATAGTATTCAGCAACTCATCAAATGGCAGACTGACGTTATTATTACGGACTTTCCAAGTTATCTGCTCTTAAATTAACCCACTTGCATTTTGTACCTTTTACCCCCAAAACCATACATATTTACCGTGTTTCTTACACTTTCACCCAACGCCTGATAAGTGACCGATTATTTTTGCAAATACATTCTATAATCGATACAAGTTATTGTTATTTAGCAATATTTTTATAGTGCATAACTGTTCACTTTATTATGTTTTTCAGGTACTATAGGGTCTTAAATTAATACCGCTAGGGATATTATATGATTGCAAAAAAAGCACTTGGCTTCCCGCTTAAAGGCTTACGTTTCGCTATCAAATCTGGTGATACGCTTGTAAAGGCCGCCAGCGTTCAAGTCTCACGTTTTAAAACACGTTATGACGAGAATAAAACGAAAAGCGCACTCAATGAGCAGCCTGTTGCCAAGCGCAACTACGCTGATGTTGATCAAACTGAGGTTTCTGGTAAAGAAGCCAGTATTGATATGCGTGAGTTTGAGTTTACAAAAGCACCAATCAACTGGATTCCAGCAACCATACTGGTAGCCACGCCTATCGCTGCGGCTATCATTACACCATGGTATTTGTTTACTCATCAAGTAAGCGCACCTGTTTGGGGTGTATTCGGTGCCTTTATGGTTTGGACAGGTATCAGCATCACCGCTGGTTATCATCGTCTGTTATCGCATCGTGCTTATAAAGCACATCCAGTGGTAAAAAACTTTTTGTTGCTCGGCTCTACTCTAGCGGTGCAAGGTTCTGCATTTGATTGGGTATCAGGTCACCGTACTCATCATCGTCATGTTGATCATCGTTTAGACGATCCTTATTCAGCAAAACGCGGATTTTGGTTCAGTCATATGGGTTGGATGTTGCGTAACTACCCTAGTGGTAAGTTTGACTACAAAAATATCCCAGATTTGACTAAAGACAGAACGCTACAAATTCAGCATAAATATTATGGTTTATGGGTAGTCGCGCTGAACGTCGGTATGGTTGCTGCGATTGGCTGGCTACTTGGTGACGTATGGGGCACGTTGGTTATTGTTGGCCTATTACGTTTAGTCTTAACGCACCATTTTACCTTTTTCATCAACTCTTTATGCCATATGTTTGGTACGCGACCTTATACCGATACCAATAGTGCTCGAGACAACTTCTTCTTGGCATTAGTGACTTGGGGTGAAGGCTATCATAACTACCATCATTTCTTCCAATATGACTATCGTAATGGTGTCAAATGGTGGCAATACGATCCAACCAAATGGCTGATTGCTGGTTTATCAAAACTTGGCTTGACTAGTGAGTTGCGTACGGTTGATGATACAACCATCAAGCATGCTGAAGTACAAATGCAGTTCAAAAAGGCACAACAGCAGATTGATACAGCAACTGGTACTGGTCTTGATTTGCCGCATGCAATGAAAGCTTTCCAAGACCGTATTAAGTTTGAATACGATGCATTCACGCAGACGGTTGAAGAATGGCAAGCACTCAAGGCAAAGACGATTGAGCTGAAAAAGACAGAGTTTGCTGATCGATTGCATGAAGTTGATGATAAATTGAAGCATGATTATGCCAAAATTGAGCAAAAGATACTTGAACATAATAGCAACTTAAAAATAGCGTTTCGTTCTATTGGTCAAAACACCAAAGCCGCTTAATTGCTAATGATGCATTCGTAACCAAGCTATTTTATTTTGATGTTTCTCCCTCCCCCTATCTGCAAAAGATAGGGGTTTTTTTTGTTGCTTTATAATATTTTACTATCGCAATTTTTTATGGCAATGATGAGTCGTCATAGATTACAAGAGATGGACATAGTAAAACGATGCACCCTAGAGGCTATGTTATAGTGACTCATTCATTTTTTATTCAATTGGAGCAGCTGTATGCGTTATAAAAATACTTATATTAATTTGGACACTCGTCTCTATCATGAGCAGCCACCAACGCCTTTAGAAAACCCACGTGCTGGGCATTTTAATGAGCAAGTTGCTCAGCAATTGGGCTGGACAGACGATGAAGACCTTATGGCACGCTGGGTTGACATTCTTGCTGGTCAATACGTACCAGCTGATTTTGAACCACTTGCCATGGCTTACGCAGGCCACCAATTCGGACAATGGGCTGGACAGTTGGGTGACGGACGCGGCCTATTGATGGCACAAGTACTCGATAAGCAAGACAAACTACAAGATTTACATTTGAAAGGTATTGGTCTGACACCTTACTCACGCATGGGGGATGGACGTGCGGTATTGCGGAGTACCATTCGAGAATACTTATGTGGTCATGCGCTCAATCAGCTCGGTATCCCCTCTTCTAATGCGCTAGGATTTGTTGTCTCTGACACAAAAGTACGCCGCGAGCGTATGGAAGCAGGCGCTGCCTTGATGCGCGTGGCAGACAGTCATATTCGCCTTGGTCATGTTGAATGGATTGCCAGCTTCGCACCGGATTTACTTGGTGAATTTACCGATTATATGATTGACACTTATTATCCAGAATGCCGTGATAGTGAAGCACCGGTACTGGCATTTTTAACAGCCGTGGTTGAACGTACAGCGAAGATGATCGCTGATTGGCAATTGATTGGTTTTGCACATGGGGTGATGAATACAGACAATTTATCGATTACAGGTAGTACGTTGGACTTTGGTCCTTTTGGCTTTATGGAGCGCTTCAATCCCGCTTGGATTAATAACCACTCTGACCATACCGGACGCTATGCCTACCAAAACCAGCCGGCCATCGGTCATTGGAATCTTAATATCTGGTTGCCGCATTTTATGCGTTTAGAAGGGGTGACTCGTGAGACGCTATCAGAATGCTTAGCACCTTATGAAGCGACCTTTATGCAGCATTATCAACAAGGACTATGCCGTAAGCTTGGACTGCCACATGAAAGAGACAGTTTAACCTTGGCGTTTGAGTGGTTGACACTGCTCGAAGACAACTTGCTGGATTATACCAATAGCTTCAGGGCGTTATTGGGACTTGTCGCGCCAGACGAGCATCCTTACGAGCAACATCTGCTGGCAATGATGACGACAGAGCTCAATCAGGAAGCGCAAAAAGCATGGCAAGACTGGTCAATAGCTTATTTGGCGCAAATAGAACTTGTGTCGTTTGAGCAAGCCATCAATGACATGAAAACGAATAATCCTATTTATGTGTTGCGTAATGGCATGGCACAGCGCGCCATTACGGCGGCAGAGCAAGGGCAATTTGAAGAAGTGGATCGCTTATTTGAACTGCTAAAAACCCCTTACGATATACAGGATATTGCTACTGATCTTGATAGCACACCCCCTAATCCTAATGCACCGCAAATGCCAATCAGTTGCTCATCATAAACGCTGATATTGAGGAATAATAATAACAATAATGTAGAGATTATGGTTGATAAAGGCCTATAGTCTTTAGTATTATCAAGTGGCGAAATAATGAATATCATTTTAGTATATTATTCGTGCCATCCATTGCTACTAACTACGTAGTGGATTGTTAGTAATATTAGAAAGATGGGCTATATTAGCCTGTTTTTTTAATCTGGTATTCAATCGCTTATTATTGTTTGCCCTTTGTCATTTTACGCTTTGATCTTCATCATTCAATGATCTTTTTAGCGTATGACATTAATTACCATCATTTACTTTAATACAATTTATTCCAACCATGGCCATTATTATGAATGACGATACCAGTTTGAATACGGACAATCTTAGTACAGAAAAAGAGCAGTTTGAACAAGCTGCCTTACACTACCATGAATTCCCACGCCCAGGTAAAATATCAGTCACCCCTACTAAACAGCTGGCTAACCAGCGCGATTTAGCACTTGCCTATTCACCAGGTGTCGCCGTACCTTGTCTTGAAATCGCAAAAGATCCAAAATTGGCCGCCAAATATACGGCGCGCAATAACTTGGTCGGTGTTATTACCAATGGTACTGCTGTACTGGGTCTAGGTAATATTGGTCCATTAGCATCAAAACCTGTGATGGAAGGTAAAGGCGTTCTATTCAAAAAGTTTGCAGGTATCGATGTTTTTGATATTGAAATTGCACAAAATGATCCTGACAAATTCATTGAAGCCGTTGCGTCTCTTGAGCCTACGTTTGGCGGTATTAACTTAGAAGATATCAAAGCACCAGAATGTTTCAAAATCGAGCGCGAGTTACGTGATCGCATGAATATTCCGGTATTCCATGATGACCAACATGGTACTTCAATCATTGTTGCAGCGGCGATGCTTAATGCTTTGTTGATTACTGGCAAAAAAATTGAAGAGATTAAAATCGTGTGTTCAGGTGCAGGCGCGGCTGCCATTTCTTGTCTAGATATTATCTGTGCCCTAGGTGTCAATAAAAATAACATCTTTGTTTCAGATTCGCGCGGTATCATCAGTACCAGCCGTGAAAACCTTGATGAAACCAAACAGCGCTATGCTCGAGATACGACTGCCACGACGATTGAAGAAGTCATGGACGATGTTGACATGTTCTTGGGTCTATCTATGCCAGGCACGTTATCAGAAGATATGGTTCGCCGTATGGCAAAAGACCCTATCGTCTTTGCACTAGCGAACCCAACGCCTGAAATTATGCCAGAATTGGCACACGCTGTTCGTCCAGACGTCATCATGGCCACTGGTCGCTCAGACTATCCAAACCAAGTAAACAATGCGTTATGCTTCCCTTACATTTTCCGTGGTGCCCTAGATGTCGGTGCAACAACGGTCAATGAAGAAATGAAAGTCGCTTGTGTCAAAGCAATCGCTGCGATGGCACACGTTGAAGCCACGCCAACCACCAGCGCTAGAAACATCGAAACCATTCAGAGCTTCGGTCGTGACTACCTGATCCCAGGTCCGCTAGAGCCAAATCTGATCATTGAAATTGCTTCTGCTGTTGCCAAAGCGGCAATGGACTCAGGTGTGGCAACCTTACCGATCGAAGATATGAGAGCCTATCGTCAACGTCTGTCAGAGTTTGTCTATAACTCTGCGTTTGTCATGAAGCCTATCTTTGCTCGTGCTAAATCTGCGCCAAAGCGTATCGTATACTGTGAAGGTGAAGACAACAATATCTTGCTAGCAGTACAAGTTGTGGTTGATGAAGGACTTGCTCAGCCTATCTTGGTTGGTCGCCCAGCGGTCATTAATGATCACATCAAAAAGTTAGGCTTGCGTTTAAAAGATGGTGAGAACATCACTATCGTTAATCAAGACGATGATCCTCGCTATAAAGACTATTGGCAGGGTTATTACGAGAAAAACAAACGCCGCGGTGTCAGTATCGAACTTGCTCGTCGTGATGTCCGCCGTAAGACCACTTTGATTGGTTCTTTATTGGTCGATAATGGTGATGCTGATGGTATGATTTGTGGTACGTTCAGTGATTATCAGATGCATTTAGAGTATGTCAAAAACGTTATTGGCAAAAAAGAAGGCATCAATGATTTTTATGCCATGAATGCTGTGTTGATGCAAGATCGCAATATCTTTATCGCTGACACATATGTTCATGAAGACCCGAACGCTGAACAGTTGGCTGAAATGACTGTTTTGGCTGCCGAGCAGTTACACCGCTTTGGTATCACGCCACGTGTTGCGCTAGTCTCTCATTCTAACTTTGGTGCATCAAATCGTACCAGCGCGGTCAAAATGCGCAAAGTTCATCAATTACTGACCGATATGAATGTTGACTTCGAGTTTGAAGGTGAAATGCAAGGTGATGCAGCGCTTAATGAAGTTATTCGCTCAAATCAAATGCCATCAAGTCCGCTAAAAGGTGCCGCAAACCTGCTTATCTTGCCAACACTTGACGCGTCGAACATTGCCTTTAACTTACTCAAAACAGCAACCAGTAGTGCCTCTATTGGCCCTATCCTACTCGGTACTTGTAAGCCGGTACATATTCTAACGCCATCAGCGACTGCACGTGGTATCGTCAACATGACTGCCCTTACGGTGACAGAGGCTCAGGACTTAGAAAACGAAAATCAGTAATACATCATATTTAGCAGCACCTCATACCTAGTATGCAAATACAAACGTATGACAGTATGATTAAGCGGGTTCTGTTATCTATTGATAGAACCTGTCTGCTATACTAAAACCAGTCAACGCCATTCAAATCGCGTTGACTGGTTTTTTTTGCTCAGTGCAATCTGGGTAAGTAAAATTGGGTCAAAAAAAGAGAGTATTATGCAAGTTTATCTCGTTGGCGGTGCTGTTCGTGACCATCTATTAGGCCGTCCTGTTAAAGACAAAGATTTCGTTGTGGTTGGTGCCACAGTGTCTGAAATGCTGGACGCAGGCTTCCAGCAAGTGGGCGCAGATTTTCCTGTGTTTTTGCATCCTATCAGTCACGATGAGTACGCACTGGCTCGTACAGAACGTAAGCAAGGCGTCGGCTATCAAGGCTTTAGTGTCCATGCCAGCCCTAACGTTAGCTTAAAAGACGATATGCAGCGTCGTGATTTGACCATCAATGCAATGGCCATAGAAGTCACCAGCTTAATGGACGATTCCCCTATCACAGGAGAAGTGATTGATTATTATGGTGGGCTGAATGATATAGACAGCAAAACTCTACGCCATGTCTCCATTGCATTTAGTGAAGACCCATTGAGAGTGCTGCGAACCGCTCGTTTTTATAGCCGTTATTATGATTTGGGATTCACCATTGCTGATGAAACCTTGGCATTGATGCGCCAGCTTGTAGACTCAGGTGAGTTGACACATTTGAGTGCAGAGCGTGTCTGGCAAGAGTCAAGTCACGCAACCATGCAGCTATCACCTCACGTATATTGGCAGCAGCTGTACGATATTGGCGCACTGAATGAGTATTTTGACCCTCTACATCATGCTTGGGCGAGTATTCATGTCCGAGAAACGATACAGACAGCGCTCTACTTTTCAGGTCAGATGCAACTGAGCTTGTCACAGCGCTGGGCCTTACTGATGGCCAGTCTCAATCCCGCTTTATTTGATCTGAAATATAAAGAGCAAAAGCCTGACGAAGCGATGATCACAAAAGGAATTCTTGATATAGGTAATACGGTTAAGGTGCCAAAAGCACACACCCAATTTGCCAAGCTATTCGTCCAACAGATCGAAAAATTAGCAGCAATAGATATGCTTAGTGCTGCCGAGAAGATTGAGCTGATACAAGTTTGCGGTGCTCACAAGGAGCCTGATAAACTATCACAGCTGCTTGTGACCAGTCATGTCTTTCAGCTAGCAATCCAGCACCGTCAGATGATGATAGCGTTAGGTAGCTTTCATGCTATCGGTATGTCAGATATTCAGCCAAATCTAAAAGGTCCTGCGATTGGTGACGCTTTGCAGCAAGCCAGAATTAAGCATTTGCAGGCAAACCACGACTGATATCAATGTTAAAAATAAAACAATCAATTATTATGAATCAAAAGCCTAATACGTACAAAGTCTATAGCGATGCGCCAGTGATGCTGGTGACTGGCAGTGCCAAACGCATCGGCGCTGCCATTATTGAAGCGGCTCATCACCAAGGCTATAGAGTCATCATTCATTGTCACTCTAGTGAGCAAGAAGCCGATGACTTGGCAAAGAAACTTAATAACACTCGCACCAATAGTACCGCCGTTGTGGTTGCTGATTTGTCCATTATTGAAGAGGCTAATTCACTAACTGATTTCGTCGAGGAAGTCATACATTCTTTTGGTCAGCTAGATGTGCTGGTTCATAATGCCTCCCGCTTCTATCCAAGTCCTCTTGGAGACATCAGTCATACACAATGGAATGAGCTGTTTTTGACCAATGCCAAAGCGCCTTTGTGGTTAAGCCAAGCCCTATCCCCTTATATTAAAAGGCAAAAAGGATGTATTATCAGCTTACTGGATATTCATGCCCATAATAAGCCTTTTGTTAACTATACTGTCTATAATATGGCAAAGGCGGCTCATCGCATGATGGTACAATCCTTGGCGTTAGAGATGGCACCGGACATACGAGTCAATGGTGTCGCGCCTGGGGTCAATATCCTACCAGAAACCGATAGCGACCAAGCGCTTGATCATGAGCAACAACAAAATATCATTCGCTCAATTCCCCTGCAACGGATAGGAAGACCTGATGAGATTGCCCATAGCGTGCTGTATCTGGTAGAGGCCCATTATATCACTGGCGAGATTATCACAATTGATGGAGGTCGTAGTCTGACGCTGGCTGGTAGTAGCATTTGATCAACATTAAAGCTTATAAAAATTTTATTGATTACTTCTTATCTTTTACTTGAAAAATTAAAAAAATCAGGTATCATTGTGCGTCTAACGTTAGGGCCCATAGCTCAGTTGGTTAGAGCAGAGGACTCATAATCCTTTGGTCGTAGGTTCAAGTCCTACTGGGCCCACCATATATAAGCAATACCATTAAAGACCTTCAAGAAATTGAAGGTCTTTTTTATTGTCTGCTGGTTTCCGTCAGCATGTAAAAAGTAATCAAATAGTACCTAGTCAATGTTTAACACGCTCTAGTAATCATTAAGTTAAAAACACCCTCTTTAAAGTACTGCTATTCATTATAAATAATCAGTGATTTAAAACACTTGGTTCTCGCTAAGTTTCTCCTATGTCTTATTCTGTATGATAAACCCATACCCAAAAGGTAGCTGACAAAATCAATAAACAGACTGTCAGACATAAACTTAATATAAAGGTGATCCTCATGCAAAATTTATCGACGCTAACCAAATCAGCAATCATTACTCTTACTGTTGTAGGTGTCAGTGCTGCTGCTATCGCAGCGCCTGTCCTCAGTACTAAAGCTACAACAAGTTCAAGTGAAGCCGTCAGTGCCATACAAAGTAAAATTAGCCTAGCGCAGGCGATCGCTATAGCCAAACAAAATACTAAAGGCGATCTTATCAGTGCAGAATTTGATTATGATGACGACGATGCGACTAATGAATATGAAGTTAAGCTCATCGCAAACGGCACTTCTTACGAAGTAAAAATCGATGCCGATACGGGCAAAGTGGTTAAATCTGAAAAAGAGGGATTAGATAAAGAAGACATGGCTGAATATAGCGCTATGAAGCAAGCCAAAGTATCACTGAATAGCGCTATTCAAAGAGCCGCCCAAAGCGTGAATGGCAAAGTAATAGCGGCCACATTCGATTTAGAAAGAGGTCAGTCTATTTATGATATCGAAGTGGTTAAAGGCAATCAAAAATATGATGTGAGCGTAGATGCCAATACGGGTAAAATCTTGAGCAGTCAGATTGATAAAGACGATTAAGATTAAACGAGACATTAACGTTAATGCTCAGCAGTAGCCGATATCTCAATAGAATAGATATTAGTTGCTGCTTTTTCATTGATACATCATCTAGGCGATAACACTAACGGTAACACCATATCAAAGCGCTAACATGTCAGAAATTATAATGCCCGTATTTAAGATAGTTTTATATATCTAATGTAAAGTAGATTCATCGTAACGATATCATATGTTAAGAGCACGCAGATATATGATTTAATTGTCGATAGTATGACAGTTCAAGTTATTATTAGCCAGTTAGGTAGCGATGACTAAAATAGTCGCGCCGAACGTCTCAGATTTTAATATATGCTTTATAGGTCAGGATATTTAATGCGAGTATTAGTAGTTGAAGATGATTTGATGATTGGCGAAAGTCTTAGCGAAGCATTGCAGGATGAAGCCTATACAGTCGACTGGGTCAAGGATGGTCGTCAAGCTATTTTGACGCTGAAAGTCCAACCTTATGACATTATTCTCTTGGATCTAGGTCTGCCAGAGGTCGACGGCATGGGCGTATTGAACGCTATCCGTGACGCTAAAATTGAGACACCGGTATTGATACTCACCGCACGTGATCAGTTAAAAGATAGAATTGCAGGATTGGACTCAGGAGCTGATGATTATGTCGTCAAGCCTTTTGAATTAGGCGAGGTCTTTGCACGCATGAGGGTGTTGATACGACGCTCTCAAGGCAAGGCTGACAATCAAGTTGCCGTTGGCAATCTAAGTCTAGATACTGCGCACAAACGCGTTATGATGGATGGCAACTCTATCGATTTGACCGCAAAAGAATATATGCTCCTCACGACCTTTATGCTATCCCCTGAAAAAGTCATGTCTAAAAATGCGCTGGAAGATTCTTTATATGGCTGGGGTGATGAAGTTGAAAGCAATGCCATTGAGTTCTTAATTCATAGCTTACGTAAAAAGATTGGACAAGATAGAATCAAAAATGTTCGGGGACTTGGGTGGTATATCAGCAATGTCTAATTTTAAGCGAACCACTCAAAAACATGTTTTACCATTGCTAGAAGCGAATTAAGATGCCCAAACTCCGTAAGCTTTTAAACTCACTACAATTCCAGCTCATCTTTTGGTCTGTTTTGTCGTTATTATTATTGGCTATCGTCGCTGGTGGTTACGGATTTTGGTATAACTATAACGAGATAAGTGACTTTCAAGATGATAACTTGAAAAATACAGCAGCATTGTTAGAGCAGTCACTTGATATCAGTGTTTTAGGTAATAGGGGCTTAAGTAATAGGAATTTGGATAGCGATGCAGCTCTTTCAGACAATGAGGATCGGGCGCGCAGCAATATTCACTTTGACACCGATGACGATGATGGTGCTATTACCGTTGATATCATTATACTCTCCGCCCCACTCGATAATGGCAGACAAGATTATCAGAACGATGAAACTGATGATAACAATAGTGATGATGAGCATGATTACTCAGAACCTATACCGATGGCGTTACTATCTGATATTCCACTAGGCATAAGCGATCAAGATATTGACGGTCATTCTTGGCGAACTTATAGAAATGACGTGAAAATTAAATCCTTAGATACTAATGAAAAAGTCGCACTTATCTTGCGTCAACAAACAGAACTACAAGACGATTTAGCCAAGTCCAGTGCGCTACAGTCTTTTTTACCCCTTATTATCGGTATCGCCTTCTTAATAATTCTGTTGCCTTTTATCATGTGGCGAATGATGAAGCCTGTGCGCCAATTGCATCATGAAATCAGCACACGTAATGAGAACGATCTAAGTCCTTTGCAGATTGACAGGCTCCCCTCTGAGTTGTTACCACTAGCAGAATCCTTAAATAGATTATTGGCTGTTGTGAAGAGTAGCATCGAGCGTCAACAACGCTTTATAGCAGATGCCGCCCATGAACTGCGCTCGCCGCTGACGGCCATCTCATTACAGCTACAACGATTGCAGCGTATTGCCAATGATAAGATTATGTCAGAAGGTTTAGATAAACTAGCGGTCCGTCTAAAACGTAATCAGAGTTTGGTTGAGCAGCTATTAACACTCGCTCAAGCTGGCAATATTAATACTGCATTAGAAGATGAGTACACACCGACCAACGTCAAATTTATTGTCGAGCAAGTCATTGGCCTACTCATTCCTATTGCTGATCATAAACATATCGAGCTTATCGTTGATTTGCAACCTAATAGCAAAGTAAATATAGATGAGACCTCATTATTAATACTCGTCAAAAACCTTATCCAAAATGCCATTATTTATACGCCAGCTAATGGTCAAGTCATTGTTAAACTGTATCAGCTTGAACAAAACTCAGACAGCTCACATAAATCCGTTTTAGATGCGCCGTATAATTTTGGCACCCATGTCATTCACTCTGGAAAACTAAAGCATTTGTCTAAAGCATCAGGGAGCAGGTTGGTATTACAGATCATAGATTCAGGCGCAGGTATTCATCCTCATGAATATAAAAATGCTTTTGAGCCTTTTGTGCGGCTTAATCAGTTATCAAATAGCGATGAGCAACTCAGTGATGATATCCATAAATCGAGATCAGATAGTGCCAGTCAGAAATCACAAACGGTAGAAGGAACTGGACTTGGACTCTCTATCGTCAAATCAATATGCGAGCAAGCAGGTGTTGATGTATTTATGAATGACGCTGCCGCGAACATTTTAAGTCAAAATAATAATCGAGGACTCTGTATCACGTTGATCTTCTAAGTCAAAGATAAAAAATCTTATAGATTGATATCTATATCTCTTGATGCTTGTTTAACACCTTTATTGATGGTTTAGTAGTTTTAAGCACTCACCTACTCTCTCCATATAAATAACATCAGAGTCGTTCAGTTTAGAAGCCTAATCTGAAAATCGAAAAAGCCGAATACCACTGCTCACAGTAGTATTCGGCTTTTTTATTGGTAATTTTAAGCTGCTTCTTAGTTACTTTACAGCTACTTTCTAACGGCTAGAAAGAAGTGCGACGATAGTTGCGGTATCTTGGCAACCAGAAATTGGCTTTTAATCGACGCTCTAGATTTTCTGCCGTGACAGGTAGAGCCAGCTTATCTTCTATCGCTTGTAGTGCCACTGCATAAGCAATCTTTTCACTGATCTCTCGAATGAAGTTAATAGAAGGCAATATTGCACCTGGCGCTTTTTCATATTCCATAGATATGTCTGCAAGTGCTTGGCTGGCAGCCATTAACATATTATCGCTGATACCCGTCGCATGCGATACCAGAACACCCAAACCAATACCGGGGAAAATATAGCTGTTATTGCATTGAGAAACCTCAAAAGTCTGCCCTTCAAAAGTGGTATGAGGAAAAGGACTACCTGTTGCAACAATCGCTTTACCACGACTCCAGTTCATCACTTCCTGCGGTGTCGCTTCAACACGAGACGTTGGATTTGACAGTGGCAATACGATTGGGTGTTCTGTATTAATACACAAGGTTTCGATCACTTCTTGGGTGAACAGACCTTTTTGTCCGCTGACGCCGAATAATACCGTAACTTTGCCTTCTTTAACCACTTGCGCCAAGCCAAGTTTTTGACTCTTATCCCAGTGTGCAATGTCGGATTCTTTTTGTACCAAAGGTACTTGGAATTTTTGTAGCTCTGTCATGCTATCTGTTAATAAGCCATAACGATCCACCATGAACACTTGGCTGCGAGCTTGCTCTTCTGTTAAACCTTCACGTTGCATTTGGCGAATAATATGTTCAGCGATACCACAACCTGCAGATCCTGCGCCTAAAAATGCGATTCTTTGCTGACTTAGTTTCTGACCCTTATTCAAGCACGCTGCAATCAGTGTACCGACTGAAACCGCCGCCGTTCCTTGAATGTCATCATTAAAGCAGCATAGTTGGTCACGATATCTGTTCAATAATGGTGTCGCGTTTTCTTGTGCAAAATCTTCAAATTGTAATAACACTTCTGGCCAACGGCGTTTCACTGCTTGAATAAACAAGTCGACAAATTCATTATATTCATCACCAGAGATACGTGGATTTCTCCAGCCCATGTACATAGGATCATCAAGCAATTGTTGATTATTGGTTCCTACATCCAATAAAATCGGTAGGCAGTAAGCTGGACTGATACCGCCACAAGCCGTATACAAAGACAATTTACCAATTGGAATTCCCATACCGCCGATACCTTGATCGCCCAAGCCCAAAATACGCTCGCCATCGGTCACAACGATGACTTTTACCTTTTGTTTGGTGGCATTTTGCAGCATGTCGTCGATGTTATGACGCTCAGGATAAGAGATAAATAAACCACGTTTACGGCGATAAATTTGAGAGAATTTTTCACAAGCTTGGCCAACGGTTGGCGTATAGATAAGCGGCATCACCTCTTCAATGTGCTGCTCAACCAAATGATGAAACAAGGTCTCGTTTGTGTCTTGTATATTACGCAAGTAGATATGCTTGTCCATATCATTATTAAACGAGCGAAGTTGATGATAAGCACGTAGTGACTGCTCTTCAATCGTCTCAATGTTGTGAGGCAATAAACCTGTTAAATTGAAGTTATCCCGTTCTTCTGATGAAAAAGCGCTACCCTTATTTAATAAAGAGGTTTCTAATAGAGCCGGTCCAGCAAAAGGAATGTATAACGGACGTTTTGTTTGCATAATAAATCTTCTTAGTGAAAGTGTATTGTGGTACAAATTTAACTATTTAAATATTTTTGTTCATTCATTAAATAATCAGAATTTAAAGTGGAAGCGATCAAAAGGATCATAACGTCAACTTAAGTGCAGCGGTTCAGTCGTTAAGAGCAGCGGTGCAAACGTTATCCATGTGCCAAAACAAAACCAGCCGAGGCAAGCTTATCAGCACAGCAACCTATTATACTGAAATTATGGCAGCTCTTGGCAAAATCAATCGACTTAAATAGCAATTAAGAACAGCTGAAAGAAACCGAGGGATATTGATTGCTGGATATGCATTTTCAGAACTGATTACCCTTAAACGCATTAATCCTGACCTAAATCTTGTTACCTTACTGATACTTTAATAAACAATTGCTTACTTGATTAATTGAATATATAATTTTAGAAAGTCTGTATATATAGGAGGCCACATTGTTTATTGATCATAATCAGTGTCCGAAATGCGGCACCAAACTAGAACATCCTGTTTGGAAATGTAAGCAATGTGGTCATCAAGATTTAACCAACTGGCCTCTAACGCTATTGTTGTGGGCGGCTATTTTATTGATTGTAGGCATCGTATTGTTGTTTATGACAAATAATTTTTGTCAATTCGAAAGTTTTCAACCACTGATCAATAACTACGGTGTGATGTGCTAGTGTTAGACACAGCACTGACTAGCCGATTGATAACAGCCATTCATTTAAAAGCAACCCATTGATAAACCATATCAATGGGCTGCCCTAAATGCCGACCAACGCATAATCTTAATTAACGCAGATCATCAACGACCGCCAGCATAGCAATCAATGAGGCTTCGCCAAATCTTGCAGAGCGCGCAGGCGACCAACCTGTCTCTGCATCAGGCAAATTGTCATTGTCTTTAAAAGGCATCTCTAACGTGTTGGCAAGACAATCGAAACGTTCTGCCACCCAATTGGTAGCAAGCGTCATATTCGCTTCACCAAATTTATCAACCTCGTAACCGACCTCAGATTGAAAATCAGCACTGGCCAATGTCAATACTTCTGAAAACTTATCCCGCAGTCGTGCAAGTCGCTCGTTGTAACCTGGCGCTCCTTGAGAACCTGCAAGGAAGACATAAGGCAATGCTTCATCACCATGTACATCATAGAATAGATCGACACCTGTCTCTTCCATTTTATTGATCACATAAAATACCTCAGGACTCTTTTCTAAGCTTGGATTTGACCATTCACGATTTAAGTTAGTCCCTACTGCGTTGGTACGTAGATGTCCGCGAACACTACCATCAGGATTCATATTAGGTACAATATAAAAGTTTGCGCTGTCCAATAACCGCTTAGCGGTGGCATTATCACTATCTAGCAGGCTATGCATCAAACCCTCAACCAACCACTCAGCCATGGTCTCACCAGGATGCTGACGGGCCGTAATCCAAATGCTCCGTTTGCTCGTATCATCATCACCAATCTTGACCAAGGTTAAGTCGCGCTTATCGATAGTTTCTCCCAAACACTCTAAAGTTACCAAAGGGTGAATCTGTATAGCAGCTAATAAATCTTGATGACGCTCATAACTGTAAGGCGCAAAATACGCAATTTGAATGGTTTCATAATCCAAATCGGCAATGATGGTTAGCTTTCCGTCTTTATAAGAAGTGGGCAGACGAAACCAATGCTGGCGATCATACGAAGCAACTGCTTGGTAATTTTCCCACCCCTCAAGGTATGAGGCTTCTCCTGCATTCATAATATTAAGGACGTATTGTTCCCCAACCTGACCTTCTAAACGAAAGTTAAACCACTGGAAAAACTCACCACCAACATCTGGACGAATAGCCAGTTGAATGTCTGCTTTATTTTCTAAATCAATAACGTCGATATTACCTGCGTCAAAATTTGCTGTGATGCGCATAACTTCTCCTTGATGCGTTTTTGTAATGATATTTAATCCTTGATGCGTTTTTGTAATGATATTTAAAAAGTAATCGTTCTTATCGTACTTTTATCCGCTCAAATATAACATTTTTTTCTCACTATATTATGTCAAAGCTGGTTTGATGCGCCGTTATCCACATTGATAGAGCGTGAGCTATTGACATAACATTGAATAGGTATAACAATAAGCAAAATAATAATGATTATCAATCACAAAGCCTATGCTTCATTTAACATCTCCTACCCAGTTCTCTACCGCTTTAATGAGCATCACTTTGATTTAAATTACTTATGACTTCGCTACAAAGTGCTGACGTGATAACAATTTGCTATACCCTCTATAGATTGGATTAATATTTTATGGCTCAACCTTTTGTTCAAGATACTATCGATAAAATCCCTTTAGACGTTGCTGATAAAAAACTGTTCATTGATCATGTCAACGAAGAGCATCAAGATGAGCTAGCAATGTTTATCAATATTTTTACTAAAGCGTCCATACGAGAAGATTCGGTTCCATCTATAGTTGAGCTGTATTCTGATGGAATGCTGCTGGCATTGACAAGTATCGACAATAATCAGACCGACCCTGAAAATGCGGCCCACCCAACTGAGCAATACTTTGTTCATTTTACCTCTCCTGTTGTTGATGCGGCGTCGTTGCAAGAGCAATATATAACCTTATTACAAAGAGCCGCCACCAAGCTTGGCAAACGTACGATAAAACTGCGTGATCAGTTCTTTACGGTCATGGATGGTTACTATGCCAGCCCTAACATGTACCGTCTGCTAGTCACTGCTCCTGACAATACGCCACTTAATCAGCCCGGTTACGCCTATTTGCTTGATCTCAATGCCTCATTCGCTGCTTCAAAGCTTGACTCAGGCGAACGCCGTGATTCGAATGACAGTGATAACACTGATGAGTTCCAAGGTGTGTATCGCTATTATTCGCTAAGAAAAGCATGGCAGGATGCTGATAGCTCGTCTGTTCATGCTTGGATAGATGTTTATATTCATGGTGATACCTCAGGTGGCAATTGGGCCAAATCACTTGATACAGGTATGAAGATAAAAAGCGTGCGTGAGTACCCTGAAAAACTAGAACACCTCACTGATGGACAATGTCTGCTTATCTGTGATGAAACCTCCTTACCCACAGTCGCCAATCTCTTAGAAAACTGGCAAAATCCATTATCCCCACTTGTTATTGCCATTACTAATGATTCAAAAGATATAAATTATCTACATGACATCACACTCAGTGAGCACTTATCCAAAGATGAGCGTTTTAGGCAGGATAACTTGCTACATATTATCAATACACCCGCAACAGCACTTACTGAACAAATAATGACTACTCTAAATTCGAGATTAACAACCACGCCAATCAAGATTGATAAAGTGTGGGGCGCTCTTGAAGCCGCAAACATTAAATCTTTAAGACCACAATTAAAATCAGTTCTTGGACTATCACGTCAGGACATGACGATACAAGTCTATTGGCGCGCTTAATGACGAGAATTTTCTTGCGATATGAAACCTATCCTACCCTCTATACTATCTACACCTACTTAATAATGTAATGACTTATCTTACTAAACACTTAGTAAGAACATATTGTGAATAAAAATGAAAATCATTTGCATTATTAAGTCCTTTTTATTTAGAATGCTTCATTTACTTTAGACTGCTCACTATGATGTACATCAATAAGTTAAGCTTGATACGCCAAAAGAAAGTATTGCTGCAACCCATTTCTTTTAAAATTAAACCGAAGAAGCTATATGCTTTGATTGGTCATAATGGTTCGGGCAAATCTAGTCTTATCAAGGCGATGGCAGGAGAAATGACACCGACTCAAGGTGACATTCTTATTAATGAGCACAATCTAAAGGATTTTTCGGCCAAAGCATTGGCACAAAATCTCGCCTACCTACCCCAAAATCTACCTGATGCTGGTGCATTTACGGTCTATGAGCTGGTCATGCTAGGGCGCTATCCTCATCAAAAATGGCTACAAAAACCGAGCGCGCAAGATCATGAACATGTGAACAAAGCCATTACGCTGACTCAAGTCGAGGCTTTTAGAGACCGTCAAGTATCTACCTTATCGGGTGGCGAACGCGCTCGTGTGTGGTTGGCAATGTGTTTAGCACAACAGACAGAATTTTTACTATTGGATGAGCCATTAGCAGCACTTGACGTGGTGTATCAAGTCGAGGTGCTAAAACTGATTCGGCAGTTGGTTGATCAGCGAGGTTTGGGCGTGGTCATCATCTTGCATGACCTCAATCTGGCAGCAAGATTTTGTGATGAGTTTATTGCGCTAAAACAAGGTCAGCTTTGCCACATGGGTGATGTCCCAAGCACCATGCAAAAAGAAGTACTACAGTCGATATTTGGTGTGGATTTTACCTTACTAACTCATCCTGACACCAATCACAAAGTAGCGGTTATATGAAAGCGATCCCCTCCTCGATTGCGCTCTGTATGGCACTCTGCTCAAGCTTATTGCTGAGCAGCTGCCAATCATCGGATGCAACGCCAGCAGCACTGAACGCTTCAAACCCTCAAAAGACGCCCAGCGTGATGACTCCAGATTGGGGCATTGCTGCAACGCTAACGGGTATGGGATATCCGCCAGTTGCCATGGGTGACAAAACTTTTTATAAAGAATGGGTCGGAAAACCGCTGATACCCAAAGATACATACGATGTAGGCACGCGCTATCAGCCCAATCCTGAAATGTTCTCTCAGCTTGACTTAGATGTGGTGATAGACAACGCTTTTTATAAGCATCTGCAACCTATGTACGGCGACTTACCTATTCATTCTATCGAATTGACCAGTCCAAATCAGATGGCAAAATGGGAAGATTTTATAGAGCCAACCTTAGAATTAGGACGATCCATCAATCAGCCGCAAGCCGCTCAAATGTATTTAGATAAGAGTAAAGAGCAGATAACACAAGCGGGCCAGACGTTTCATAAACGCTATCCTCATATCAAAAAAATGGCAGTCGTACAATTTGCTGACACCAATAATTTGCGCATGTTTTCATACAACAGTTTGTTTCAACCCGCTTTAGATACCATGGGTCTGGAGCTAACCGCATTTGCAGATGGTAACGAATGGGGATTTATGCCCATCATGCTTGGCGACTTAGCGCAGCTTGATGATGATACGTGTCTTGTGGTCGTTGAACCTATCGGTGACCTTCTGAAGCTAGAGTTAGAAGATAGTCTAGTGTGGCAGCGCTTGGGATATTCTTTTCGCGAAAACTCCAAATCCGCTGGTAAAAGCCGTTGTCTTACTGTACTACCTGCCACATGGAACAATAGTGGCGTCGCCTCTATGAATGTCTTGGCCGATCGTCTCATGAATGCCACTTTTGTAGGCAATACCGACTTATGATTAAAAATACTTTTTCTTCTGCCAACCGTATCTATCTGATGGTTGTTTTTTTAATAGTAATGGCGGTGGTCAGTAGTTATGCAGTCGTGCATCAGCTATGGAACCTGCCTTTTATTGAGCTGTTTACCCCATCATTTGACTTATCCCTTGCGGACATGAGTATCCAGCTACAAATCTTACCGACGATGCTGGTGGCATCAACGGCTGGCGGTCTCTTAGGATTAGTCAGTGTGTTGCTACAGCAGCTGGTAAAAAATACGCTTGCTTCAGACACAACCCTAGCCGTCGGTAGCGGTGCAAACATAGCCTTGCTGCTGGTCACTTTATTCTTCCCCAGTTTCAATTTGGGTGGCAGCTTTTGGGTGGCTTTTATTGGTGCTATCAGCAGTATGGCAATCGTCTTTATCCTAGCTGCTCCTAGTCGCATGAATCCTTTGGTACTGGTACTAGGGGGGCTGGTCACTAATATTTTGCTGGGTGCTATCGCGGCTTTATTATTAATCTATTATGCTGAAGAATCCCTAAATATTATGGTATGGGCAGCAGGCAGTCTTACCCAAAATAATTGGCAAGTATCTGTCGCTTTGACCATTGCTAGCGTGGTTGCTTTTATCAGCTTGATGCCGTTGTTAAAGCCGCTAGAAATCATGAGCCTAGATGATCGACAAGCCAAAAGCTTGGGCGTGCCTGTCAACCTCATTCGTGGATTGGTAATAGGATTGGTGGCGATTTTAACAGCGCTTGTCGTCAGTCGCGTAGGCCCTATTGGATTTATTGGTTTGGGCGCGGCAACTCTCGTCAATGTGTTTTCTGTCAGACACATCGGGTATCGTCTGTTATTGGGATATGGGTTTGGGGCGCTTTTATTATGGATTACCAGTAATGTCACAACGATACTACAGCATTATCTGTCTCTCAATATTCCTGCTGATGCGATGACGGCGTTACTGGGTGCGCCGTTGGTTATATGGCTGATTATGATGCAAAGTCGCCAGCATACTGAGGAGCTTGCACCAACGCTTGTCTCAGAACGTCGCGAGACACACTTGCTTGCTTGGAGCATTGCTTTAGTTTTGTTAATAGGCAGCATACTCGTATTTACTGCTACCGCCAACGGTTGGCAGCTAAATGCCGTATGGGATTTAATTGTTGATTTTAGACTCCCTCGTACCTTGAGTGCAGCGGCCACGGGCGTCATGCTGGCAACTGCTGGCGTATTATTACAAACGTTGACTCGTAACCCTATGGCTAGCCCCGAGGTATTAGGTATCAGTTCAGGCTCGGCAATAGGCGTGGTATTGGCGTTTATTTTCCTACCCAGCTTTGGCTATACAGGCATCGTACTATCAGGATTACTGGGCGCCTCTATCGTACTTTGTTTAATCTTGTGGCTGGCTCGCAGAGTGAATGCTGCTTACTTATTATTGGTGGGAGTGGCGATTGCTGCCTTAATGGGCGGTGTGTTAAGTCTGGTCAAGATATCTGGAGATCAACGATTACAAGCAGTTCTCAGCTGGCTGTCAGGATCTACTTATCTTGCCAGTCCTGAGACTGCTTGGCTGCTTGTGGCGTTTGCTGCAGCACTGTTTTTATTGAGTTTTATGATAGTAAGACCCTTAGAGATATTGAGTTTGGGCAGTGGAATAGCGCGTGAGCTTGGCGTTTCTTTAAGACTATTCCAAAGCTTGATATTAATCTTGGTAGCAGCGCTTAGTACCATATCGACATTGGCTGTGGGTCCACTCAGTTTTGTGGGATTGATGATTCCTCATTTGGCGACAACGCTTGGCGCAGTTCAGCTCAAACGTCAGCTGCAACTGGCTGCTATCTTGGGTGCCGCTTTGATGGTAATCGCAGACTGGCTTGGTCGTTATATTATTTTTCCTTACGAGATACCCGCTGGCACCATTGCTGCCATCATTGGTGGCGCCTACTTCTTGTATCTCATGCGCCGTATCAGAGCGTAAATAACAACCATTAGATATCAATAGCTAAGCACAAAAAATATTTACTGTGAGTCAATGACACCCCTACTCACCTAAAACGATTTATAACATACTAAAAAGGGATTGGACATCTCTCCCCTCTCTTTTATGCCATCAAACATACATAAAATTCATTCTATTACTGAGCCATTATGTCTTCTCGCACTCCATCGTCTTTGTATCGTATGATTTGGGCATACTATCGCCTGCCTTTTCTCAAGGTTATTTTGCTGAACCTAGTTAATGCGGCAGTCAGTGTTGGGATTATTGCTTATATCAACCACACCTTTATAAGTCAGCCTGTCTTTAATACGTTGTCATGGTTAAGTTTGGGCTATTTTGCAGGTTTAATAGTACTACTACTGGTCACAACTTTTATCTCACAGTATACCTTGACCTGCTTGGGACATAAATTTGTCTATGAGCTAAGAACCAAATTGGTCAAACAGATCATCGATACCAAGGTACCGCAAATTGATAATCTAGGAAGTGCGCGGTTAATTGCTAGCCTATCCTCTGATATTCAATCAATTACGGTCGCTTTTGTACGCATGCCAGAATTGGTGCAAGGGGTAATTTTGTCGACTGGGGTGGCAATTTATCTAGGTTGGCTCTCGCTGCCATTACTCTTGATTGTCATGTTTTGGATTGCGATGACGATTTGGATCAGTACTATTTTAGTGAAGCACGTTTATCAACATTTAACGGGATTAAGAGAGCTCAACGATCTTTTATATCAAGATTATCAATCAATTATCGAAGGACGCAAAGAGCTGGCTTTGAATCAGCACCGTGCTGAAAAATTGTACAAAACCGATTTTGTGACGCATGCTAAGTCGTATGAAAAATCTGTGATCAAAGCCGATACGTTTCATTTATCAGCAGTGAACTGGTCAAACATTATGATGTTCGCCGCCATTGGGGTGGTGTTCGCGTTGTCCAATTATCTTGATATACCAATGGGTGTTGCGACGACTTTTTCCTTAACGATTTTATTTATGCAATCGCCTTTATTACATGCAGTCGGCGCTTATCCCACCATACAAACGGCTCAGGTGGCATTGGATAAGATTCACTCTCTAGAACTCAGTGATTATCATCCAGAATTTGCCACCAATGCAGCCATACAGAATTGGCAATCTATATCATTGACCGATATTGGTTATCGTTACCAAAATATCGAAAACAATGCTCAAGACGCCGCCACTCAAAAACACGATACGGCTGGCGATATACTAAGCGATGTCAATCTGACGCTCAAACGTGGCGATGTGGTCTTTTTGATCGGCGCAAATGGTAGCGGCAAATCCACCTTAGCTAAGATCATTACCGGTATTTTTACCCCAACTATGGGTCAGGTAAGCGTTGATGAGCACGTTATCTCGGATGCCAATGTGGTTGATTATAGGCAACTATTTTCTGCTATTTTTAGCGATCAACATCTGTTTAAGCAGCTTGTTGGTCGCGAAGGCAATGATCCTGATATGACGTTGGTAACGTCGTGGCTGCACAAACTCAATCTACAGGACAAAGTCAGCGTGACTGACGAGCGTTTATCAACCGATAAGCTCTCGC
Organism: Psychrobacter alimentarius; assembly: GCF_001606025.1. Lineage (NCBI taxonomy): Bacteria > Pseudomonadati > Pseudomonadota > Gammaproteobacteria > Moraxellales > Moraxellaceae > Psychrobacter > Psychrobacter alimentarius. Next base: position 1,933,838 of record NZ_CP014945.1, read on the forward strand.
AAGGACAACGTAAACGCTTGGCGATGTTGATTTCTGTGGCAGAACAAAAAGACATTTTACTGCTTGATGAATGGGCTGCAGATCAAGACCCTGCATTTCGCCGCGTATTCTACCAAACGCTCATTCCTGAATTAAAAGCCATGGGCAAAACCTTATTTATCATCAGTCACGATGATGGATATTTTGAACATGCTGATCGACTGCTGTTGATGAAACGAGGTAAATTAATCGAGCTGAATGCTGAAGAACGACAGCGTGCCAGTGCCGATGCCATATCTATGCTGCATTAAATTGAGCTAAAATCAAGCCGAACCATGAGCGCGGTATCGTTTGAAATACTGCGCTTATATACGTTTCCCCCTACTCTTATTAATAACAACTGCTAGATTTCTATTTACCATTAAGCGCTACTATTGCGTAAATCCATTATTATGAGCTACTTATAAATATAAAACATTGTTCATAAATATTCTATGATTCATCCTCTCTATTAAAACCTCTTATCACTTCTATCCAGAAACTATGTGTCAAAAATATTTCTGTATTGTATTGCTAATCATAATAATTATCATTATCATGTACTAAAATTAAGATTGCTTCTCGGCATATTTTCTTATCAAATTATTTATTGGTCAGCCATCTAACGCTTTATTGAGAAATGGCTTCCTAATTTTTCTATTACTCTAATTGAGATATCATCTGATGTTTATCATTGCACAAGGTACAAAGCAACATAAGCCAAGCACGCTAAGTTGGTTCGTCAAAAAGACCATGCATCTTTCAGCGATTGCTTCTTTGGCTGTCAGCTCTTCGATGATTCATGCTGAAACCTCACAGCAAACCACGACTACAGATGAAGGTAGCGAAATCAACCGTGCAGACGGCACAGTAGAACCAAGCACTACGCTACCCACTATCGTAGTCACGGCAGACACAAATAAACAGATTACAGAAAATACGGATAGCTATACCATTCCTGTCGCCAGTAGCGCCACAGGACTGGCCTTATCAGCAAGAGAGACGCCGCAGGCTACCAGCGTCGTCACTAATCAACAAATCAAAGACCAAAACTCTAATACTCTAATAGACGTACTTAAGCGATCGCCTGCCATTCAAGTAAGTAGCATTGATGGCGCGCGTAATGGATTGTCATCAAGAGGTTTTGGTATCAATAGCTTCCAAATTGATGGCTTGAACACCAATTTTATTCAGCAAGCGGCGATGGGCGAATACTCTGCCAATACTGCTATGTTTGATCATGTTGAGGTCGTGCGAGGCGCTACCGGTTTGATGAGTGGTTCAGGCGACCCTTCTGCCAATATCAATCTCATACGTAAACGTGCGGATAGCGACATCCCTGTTACAGAGCTGTCTGCCAATGTCAATCGTTATGGCAATTACGGTGTTAGCATTGACCGTAGTCAGCCATTGAGTGAGAGCGGTGCCGTACGGGGCCGCGTCGTCGCAAGTTATCAAGATGGTGATACCTTCATCGATCGTCAAGAATTGGGTCAAAATCTGATTTATGCCACGGTTGATGCGGATGTGAGCGACAGCACCACAGTCAGTGTCGGTGCCAGCCGTCAACACAATAAATCAAGAGCTACCATGTGGGGTGGTTTGCCAAACTACCTAAGTGATGGCTCAAAAGCGAATTGGGATACCAGTAAAAATGGTAGTGCCAATTGGACAAACTGGGATTCTGACAATGTCTATTACTTCGCTGATATCGATCATGATTTTAACGAAGATTGGAACCTGACTACCAAAGCCAGCTACAATGAGAGTGACAGCAGTCCAAAACTTCTCTACCTTTTTGGCGGTCCACTTAATGTCGACACTGGCTTAGGACTAGGTTTCAACGTATTCCATGCAGATACCGAACGCAAACAGACCAATGTTAAAACTGAGTTAACGGGTAATTTTGATGCACTAGGCAGAACGCACAAACTCATTGTGGGCGGATCTTATAGCAAAAGTGAACTTGATACCTTTACTTATGCCCCACCTGCTGAAGATGACCTTGCTCCGCTGACCAACTTTTTTGAGTGGGATGGCAGCTACCCTGAACCAGCATGGGGAGACAGAACTCGAAGCTCTGATGTCACCATTAAAGAAAAATCCGTATTTGCTGCAACCCAGCTTCAGTTAACGGACCCTTTATCAGTCATCTTGGGGTCTCGCGTGTCTGATTATGAGCGTTCAGGTGTGCAGTATGGCCGAAATGTGAATACTAAATCTGATCACATTTGGACACCTTATGCGGGTATTACGTTTGACATTGATAAAAATCACAGCCTATATACCAGTTATAGCGATATCTTTAAGCCTCAAACCCAGCGTGATATCAATGGCAATTATCTCGATCCAATCGAAGGTAAAAACTATGAAATTGGTCTAAAAAGCGAGTCAGATAACGGTGCCTTACAAAGTCAAATCAGCATCTTTAGAATCGAACAAGACAACCTTGCTCAAGCAGACGGTAGTAATAAAATTCCAGGTACCAGTCCTCCTGAACAAGCTTATTTTGGAGCAGAAGGTGCTACCAGTCAGGGCGTAGAGTTAGAAGTCACTGGTAAGGTTAGTGACAATCTACAAGCAAGCGTTGGGTATACGCATTTTAATGCTGAAGACAATAGTGGTAAAGCCATTAACACTGGTTTTGCTGATACCACGCTTAACCTATTTGCCACTTATGATATGGACGATATCATTCCCAACTTGACCATTGGCGGCGGTATAGATTGGTCAAACGGCTACTATGGTATCGTTACCAACCCTGTGACCCAGCGCTCTGAAAAATACAGTCAAGATGATGTGACCCTTGCTATCATTATGGCAAGATACACTGTTAATGAAAATCTGGAAGCACAGCTTAATGTCAATAATTTATTCAACCAAAAATATCTTGCTGGCAGCACCTTCAATGAACTGACGTATGGCGAGCCATTAAATGTGGTAGGCCGCTTGACTTATCGCTTTTAATCTTAATACCAATTATTTGAATGCATAGGCCATCACATGAGTAAACGCCGTAGTAGCCACGGTTTTTATCTACCAGACTTTAGCGTTATCAGTCGTATTGTTTTAGCGATTGGCGGTAGCTACGGCATCGCGGTACTCACTGACTTACTGTTTTTGGCTTTAACCATAGATGACATTTCTGCTATTTATTGGGGGCAAATAACAAGTGTCGTGGTCTGTGCGCTTATGATTATTTTGGTGTTTTCATTACGCCGCTTATGGTTGGCATGGGCAGTAGTGGCGAGCCTATCAAGCATATTAGGCTTGATATGTTATGCCACTATTTAGACTTTTATTATCAGGTCATCTTTGATGTCAGACTCTACTAAAACCCAATCCGTGCCGATGACCAAACGTCAGCAGAAAGATAAAACCAAGGTAAAAGGCTATCGGCTGCTGATGTCTGATGTCCATACTTGGTTTGGATTACTATTGGGTTGGTTGTTATTCACGATCTTTTTGATGGGTACAGTCAGCTATTTTAATAATGAGCTGACGGCATGGATGCAACCTGAGATTACTGCTGTCTCTAAGCCCTCAGCCCTACCCCTTTCATCGCAAAATTCGCCAAACAAGGCTCAGACGTCCGAGCCTTTTGGTGTGGCAATCGCCCATCTGCAAGCCACTCAAGCAAATGCCAAAAACTGGTTTATTACCAAAGGTCCGACCAGTACGAGTAACGAGCAGCGTTTACATATCACCACCAGTGCTGACGACGAAAGACTACGCTATCAATTTGATACGCAGACCCAAACAGCATATATGCCAAGAGACACGGCGGGTGGTAATTTCTTTTATCGCATGCATTTTGATCTACATTATATGAGTGTGATATGGGCAAGAATAATCGTCGGCATTGCATCTATGATGATGTTGATTGCGATCATTGCAGGCGTTATCGTTCATAAAAAAATATTCACCGATTTTTTTACGTTTCGTTGGGGCAAAGGACAACGTTCATGGCTTGATGCACACAATGCTTTTTCCGTGCTACCCCTGCCTTTTCATATCATGATTACGTTCACTGGCATCATCACGTTGATTGCGCTGTATATGCCATGGGGCGGCAAAGTTGCCAATATTGATACCGAGCAACTTTTTGAAGGCATCTACTCTTATCGAGCCGCCGATGCGACCGTGTTGCAACCTGCACCGATGGTCGATATTTCCCCACTATTAACAACGGCTCAAACAGATTGGCAAAAACTCAATCCCAATTATGCGATTACCAGTGTCAGTATCAATCATCCCAATACTGACCATAGTAAAATTATTGTTGATGGCAGAGCCGACCGTCAAATTTCGACAATCGGTGCGTTTCGTATTTATGATGGTCAGACAGGAAACATCCTTGAGCAAAGTAAGCCACCACCACTTGCTGTGACCACCCATACGGTGATGATAGGGCTGCATGCAGGACGCTTTGCTGATTACTGGCTACGCTGGATGTATTTTTTATTGGGCGGCGCAGGTTGCGGTATGATTGCGACTGGATTGGTGCTTTGGACGGTGAAGCGTCGTCGCCAATTGCTTGATATGGATAAGCCTTATCTGGGATTTTGGCTGGTAGAAAAGCTCAATATTGCGACATTAGCTGGGTTGCCGTTGGCTATGGTAGGACTGTTATGGCTCAACCGATTGTTACCTTTAGAGATGACTGCACGCGCCAAATGGGAAATAGATGGGTTTTTTATAATATGGGCCGGTAGTTTTATACTGACGTTGGTACTTTCTAGTCGTCATGCGTGGCGCGTATTATTGTCATTGGTTACTCTATCTCTTTTATTCACGCCACTCCTCAATAGTCTCACTACCGAGCGTGGATTTCTCCAAAGTGTTTTGAGTGGTGATGCGTTGTTCGTCAGCTTTGATGTTATGTTTTTTATACTAGCGCTGCTATTTGCTTACATCACTTATGCTGTCAGTTTTAAGAAAATGTCTCCTAAGCAAAAAACGAAGTCAAAACGTCGCGTCGCCTCTCAGATAGAGATCTCATAATATGTCGAATTTAGTATTATCTGAGCTGCTATTTTTGGTAAATCTGCTGGGTATGATTGCCTTAATGATAACCAGTAAAAGACATAAGGATAAATTTCAGCATAAACTGCCACTTGTTTCAAAAGGGCAAGGCCTACGCTGGCTGGGATTCACGCTATTAGCGATTGCGTTTTTATTGACCTATTCCTCATACCAAACAGGCTATTTTGTGGTGGTATGGTTTGGCAGTTTAACCATGGCCGCAGGTTTGGTCTATCTCATAATGATGATCTATGAGCAACTGTCACATTCATAACTTGCATTAACTATGAAGGAAAACAAATTTAGTTTGGGGTCGCCGATTAACTGGTACTTTATAGTGTCACTATAGTGAAAAACTCTTCATAAAGTTCTCTTTGCTATTCTGCATCTCTTTTTTTAACCAGTTTTTAAACACCACCTTTCTCTCATCTTCATGAAAAGGATAATAAGACAATAGATGATAAGAAGATCCATCTACGACAGGAGGCTGTACCAATTCTAAAAACTGATGTGAAAGCTCTTTTTCTACCATAAATATAGAAACAATAGCAGTACCTAATCCTGCCAAGCAACCTTCAATACATAGATAAAAATGTTCAAACACCATGTGCTCATACGATAGAATGTCGCTACTGACCAATCTGGACTTATGTATATGCTGCCATAAATTTGGTCGAGAAGACGCCAGTAAAATAGTGCTTGTTTGCTCAGTTCTAGTATTACGAACCGCGACAACGTACTCTTCCGCTATTTTGTCATGGAATATATCACCTCCCCATTCAAAGTCATTTCTACGTAAAGCAATATCAATAGATTTTTCCTGAAAGTTTACAGCCCCACCCCCTGTCAATAACACTATTTCGAACCCATGATTCAATGTGTTAAATTCAGCCAAACGAGGTATCAACCATTTCATTGAAATGGTGGGCTCACAAGACAGCACAAGTTGTTTTTTTCGATTGTCTTGTTGCTTTAGGTCAACTAGGCAATCTTCTAATTTCGCAAAAACTTGCTGACAACAAGAGAAAAGCGTTTCGCCATCTGATGTCAGTACCAGTTTTTTATTGACTCGATCAAATAAAGAAAGACCTAACGTATCCTCTAAGTTCTTAATCTGTTTACTCACCGCACTTTGCGTCACAAACAATTTTTTAGCCGCAAAGGTGACACTACCGTGTTTTGCAACGTAATAAAAAAACCTTAATGTATTCAACGATATTTTTTCTATCATGCTAAAAACTCATAGATGATGATGTAATAAACTCAATTTTAGTTTATCGGATAATGTAGGAGAATACAGTTAAATTAATGAAATGAAAAACCAATCTATAAAAAGCCATTAGTCTAGAGTTTTGACCGCATTTAAAGCACGCCTTATCAACGGTGTCATTTATACTCTGCTTATGAGGCCTCAAAGATTGTTTCTTCTCCTACCGAGTGAACTAAATGACAGAGTTTTTAGCAGTTATCGTTATTACTATTCTTGCTGTGATTAGTCCTGGAGCTGATTTTGCTATTGTGACCAAAAACAGCTATTTATACGGCCGTTCTATTGGAGTGTTAACGTCTATTGGTATCGCATTAGGTGTCTTGGTTCATGTTGCTTATACATTAATTGCAGTTGCTGCTGTCATTAAGTTTGCACCAAATTTCTTAACCATCGTAAAATACCTTGGTGCATTTTATCTTATTTATATTGGGTATAAGACATTTGCGCAAAAGCCTGTAAAGGATATAGCTTCTTCTACCCATATCAGTTCCGGACAAGCATTACGCTATGGGTTCTTTACTAATGCCTTAAACCCTAAAACGACGTTGTTTGTTATTAGTACTTATACACAAATAGTGAGTACCACTACTCCAAAATTCATTTTAATTGGTTACGGCTTATTTATGTCTGTGGCTCATTTTATATGGTTTGCTATCGTAGCTTTATTGTTCTCTCAGCGTACGCTGAGAGCAAAAATGCTAGAAAAACAAGTCTCCATCAATCGAATGATTGGTTTCATATTAGGATTGTTGGGTGTATTCTTACTCTTTACAAACGTCAACTGATAAATTAAGAACAATGAAATCAGCATTTTTAAACTGCATACTTCTTTGCGCCGACCACGCAAGCCACTGCGCCTAGCGTGCTGATTAGCATACCTGTACTGACTATCTCATGAAGCAATAAAGCTGCCAGTACCAGTGCCATAAAAGGTTGTATCAATTGCAACTGGCCAACGGCAGCAATGCCGCCTAAAGCCAAACCACGATACCAAAACACAAATCCAATAAACATGCTGAATAAAGAGACATAAATCAAGCCTGCCCAAGCCGTGATACTCACCTTTGCCAAAGACTCTGGCCACGTCAACCATACCATCGGTAGCATCATCGGCAGAGATAGCAACAATGCCCAACTGATCACCTGCCAACCGCCTAATGTCCGTGACAGCCGTCCACCTTCTGCATAACCCAGACCACAAGCCATCACCGCACCCAGCATCAAAAGCCCACCTACTAATGAAGCATGTCCGCTATTTAATGCGGCATAGCCTGCGACAAACGAGCTACCCAACAAAGCAAAAAACCAAAACAATACTGGTGGACGCGTCTCTCCTCGCCAAACCGCAAAAATGGCGGTAAATAATGGCAAGATGCCTAAAAATACAGTTGCGTGAGCAGAGGTGACATACTGTAAAGCCAAGGCGCTTAGCAAAGGAAATCCAACAACCACACCCAAAGTCACAATAAATAGAGATGGTAAATCTATCTTGGTTGGTAGACGTTGCTTTAAAATTAATAAAACCATACCACCCAATAATGCAGCTAGCGTGGCCCGTACCGCTGTAAGAAACATAGGATCAAAATCTATCACCGCTAGGCGAGTCGCTGGCAAGGATCCTGCAAAAATAACCACGCCGACCAGTCCGCTAATCCATCCTTGAGTCAATTTTTTCATAATCATATCACTGTGTGTTTGATGTCATGATTACACCAAAAGCGTGATAGGTTATCTATATACAATACCGTACAATAAGACAGAACTGTTTGGTGTCATTTGCCCATACAGTTCTTTTAATATTAAGAGGGCACTATAGCCACTCCACTATAAAATAAACACGGTGCTGCCAACGTCATATTTTCTTGCTTGCTATGCCTTCGCAGACAGAGGCGACGAAAATATATCGTTGGCAGTCCAGCCATTATTGTTGTACCTTTTTTATTTAGGATTAACTATAACTTTGATAGCAGGCTCTCTATAAGTTTCCATAGTCGGCTTCGATTAAAAATCTGCTTTAAGAAGTTCTGTACTGAGATGAGCTAAATGACCAAAATTGAAATCATAATGGCAGATGTTAGGGCAAAAATAGCCACAGTCACTTACCTGCCAGGAACGCGCTTGCCGTCTGTGCGCGCCACTGCCAAACATCACGGATTCTCGCCCTCTACGGTGGTAGAAGCTTATGAGCGACTACAAACAGATGGCATCATCGTCTCTCGCCCTGGTGCAGGCTTTTATGTCTGCGATATCATAGCGCCTCTGTCGTTGGCAGCAATAGGGCCAAATCTGGATCGAGCCGTAGACCCATTATGGGTATCGAGACAGTCTCTTGAAACGACGAGTGAAGCCTTAAAACCTGGTTGTGGCTGGTTACCGCCTGATTGGTTATATGCAGAAGGCATGCGCCGAGGTTTACGCTACGTAGCCAAAGCAGATACTAGTGTCATTAGCGAGTATGCCTCACCATTAGGATTGTTAGAGCTGCGCCAGTTATTGACAAGGCGTATGGCGGGCTTGGGTATTGAGGCAAAGCCCGCACAGGTGATATTGACAGAATCTGGCACTCAGTCGATAGATCTAATTTTTCGCTTTTTATTGATGCCTGGTGACACCGTTGTGGTGGATGATCCTTGTTACTTTAATTTTCATGCCTTACTGCGAGCGCATCGGGTGAACGTTGTCGGTGTGCCCTATACACCAACTGGTCCAGACGTTGATGCCTTTGCATCGGTCTTAAACGAGCATAAACCGCGCCTTTATATTACTAACGCCGCCATCCATAATCCCACTGGTGCAACCTTAGCGCCAGCGACGGCATATCGGGTATTACAGTTGGCACAAGCAGCTGGGTTATACATCATTGAAGATGATATTTTTGCCGATTTTGAGACCACACCAGCGCCTAGACTGGCGGCGTTGGATGGGTTATCAAAGGTGTTTTATATTGGCAGTTTTTCTAAAACCTTGTCAGCGTCCATGCGCTGCGGCTATATCGCTGCACCTAATGAATGGGTAGAGCATTTATTGGACTTGAAAATAGCCACAGGTTTCGGCGGTGGTCAACTAGCAGCAGCGGTTGTATTGTCTGCACTGACGGATAGCGGCTACCGTAAGCACATGGCGGCGCTTCATACGCGCTTAGCACGCGCCCGCGCCCAAACAGTGCCTCGCTTGACCAAACTGGGTATTGTGCCTTGGCTGATACCGCAGGCAGGCATGTTTCTTTGGTGCAAACTTCCTGACAGTCGTAGTGCCGCCGCATTAGCAAACCATTGCTTATCAAAAGGCGTGGTCTTGGCTCCAGGAAATACGTTTAGCCAATCCAAAAATGCAGAAAGCTTTATGCGTTTTAATGTCGCCCAAGCAAACGATGCCAAAATATTTGAGGTATTGGCGCAGGCATTGAACTAACGCTCACTTGGCAGCTGTTATGCCGCACCGCTCATACTATCATTAAAGGTTTTGACAATCAGATTCGCGCATTGTACAGGCGCTTCCATTGGCAAAAGATGCCCATTGTCTGGTAACTCAATAATTTGTGTGGTTGGAACCAGATTTTTCCAGACTTTGCGAACTTTTTGGCTAATAAAGATAGAAGGCTTACCCATAAGAATAGTATAGGGAAGCGCTATGTTATTAAGCGTCTTTAGTGCGTCATTGACGAATGGTGTGTCAAAGTAGCTTGCCAGCTCTTGCTCGGGCGTGAACAGTAAGCGATATTTCTGCTCTTCTTGAACGAGACTGTTTTTTGCGAAGACGTAAAGATGGTCATCATCAATACGTTTGAAGGCACGATGTGCTCGTAGATAGTCGTAGTACGCTTCAATGCTTTGCCACTCTGCCTGCTTAGCAAGTGTACTTTTAAATGGCTCATGACTCATTTTTAATTTAGCTGGCATCAAATCCATCATAAGCTTTTGCGGTTTGGTAAACGTCACCGGCTCTATCAAATACAGCTGTGAAAACAGCTCTGGGCGTTTGGCAGCAGCGATGGCCATCGCAGTCGCGCCCTGAGAATGACCAATACCCACCACCGGCTTATCTTGCGTTTTCTCCAAAAAATCAATCAACATATCTGCATCTTGCTCACGGGTCAGCTTTTTGAGCGTTGGCAAATCTTGCCAATATCCACGCATGGCCAGACTACTGAGCTCGAAGCGCTCACTGAGCTTGCTTAATAGCGGTATATAAACCCCCGTCGCAAAACCATTACCTCCATAAAAATGTGCGGGTGTCGACTTGGCATCTTTTGTTTTTTGACCTAAGTCAGACAGATCATAATATCGGGCGTTTTTGCCATTTATATTAATAATACGTTCGAATGTTTGCATAGTACGGTTCTTATTATGGGATAAGTAGTTAAAAATATTTTGAGTACAGACGTATTCATTAAGGCCAAAAGGTTTATTGAAGCCAACGATCCAGTGCTACTGGTATTAACGTTTTGTTTTGAACTTTGTTTAGAAATATAGCATAAAAAAACTGGCTATCATCCTATCAGTAAAAATACTCCCACTCTCATTTAACAAAATACTGTTGCATTTTTTTGATAATGATATACGATTCATATACATTTCGTATATTAGGAATTTACCATGGGTATCGTAAAAATCGATGATGATTTACATGAAGAGATTCGCAAAGCGAGTACTGTGATGGTGCGATCAATCAACGCCCAAGCTGAGTATTGGATGAAGATAGGTATGCTTGCTGAGGCCAACCCCACCTTGTCGTATTCCCAAATTATCAATAAAGAGATGAGAAAAGCAGATATCAACATAGGAAATCTTATCGATGGCTAACATCATTTTAAAAACACCTGAAGAATTGGCAATCATGCGTAAGTCTGGACGCCTACTCGCCTCTGTTTTTGACTATCTCGATAAAAATATTACTGTTGGCACCTCTACGATGGAGATCAACGATCTTGCTGAGCGTTATATCATCGATCAACTAGGCGCACGTCCAGCGAGCAAAGGTCAATATGGTTATGAGTATGCGCTAAATACCTCCGTCAATAATGTCGTCTGCCACGGTATTCCTTCAGACAGTCAAATACTCAAATCAGGCGATATCGTGAATGTGGACATCACTTTAGAACAAGGCGGCTTTATCGCAGATTCGAGCAAAATGTATTTAATCGGCGAGGTTTTACCACTAGCAAAACGTTTGGTGGATAAAACCTACGACGCTATGTGGGAAGGTATACGGGTGGTAAGACCGGGAGCAACGCTTGGTGATGTTGGTCATGCGATTCAGACTTATGCTGAAAAACATGGCTACTCTATCGTAAAAGAATACTGTGGGCATGGCATCGGACGTGAGATGCACGAAAAACCAGAAGTGCTGCATTATGGGCATGAGGGAAAAGGTTTATTGCTAGAAGAAGGGATGACCTTTACGATTGAACCTATGATCAATCAAGGTAAGGCCAAAGTTAAAACGAAAAACGATGGTTGGACAGTCGTCACCAGTGATAAGAAATTGTCCGCACAATGGGAACATACGATTGCGGTAACATCAGATGGTTATGAAGTGCTTACGCTTCGAGATGATGAATCTCTGTCAATTAAATAAGAGATACCCTCTCATCTGAACGATAATAAAAACCCCTGACGACTCAATGATTGTCAGGGGTTTTTATTGGGTAAACCTTTACTGCGGATTTTTGATGTACTGTACCTTGTACGACTCTAGATACGTTCTTTTTTATAATCAAAACCTTCTGCATCGTAGATTTGATAAGTGACATTTAGCAATGTTTTTAATAGCTCCGACTTGTCGAAATGTCTGACGCTCATCACAATTGGGGACGTAATCAATCCATCTTCAAAAGGGATATAAGTCACTTCTTGATTGCGCAAATGTTCAAGCGTTTTTGGCACGATGGTCAAACCCTCACCTGCCGCCACCAGTCCCAGCGCCACATGCAACTCACGCACTTCTGTAAAATAATTGGCTTTTAACTGACGTGCTTCAAACAATTCCAACACATAATCTATAAAGCTGGGGCGCGGCGCGGTTGGATATAACAATAGATTTTCGTTGGTCAGATCGATTAGTCTGAGACTGGTACGCCCCTCTTTTACTAAAGGATGACCAATAGGAACCGCAACAACCAAGCTCTCCTCTCGAAGCACCATCCGCCTGATAGAAGCATCTTCGAATAACAGTCTGCCAAACCCAACGTCTATTTTCCCTTCTATCAATCCTTGTGTTTGCTGCCAAGAGTTCAGCTCATAGAGTTTGATCTCTATGTTTGGATAGACTTCACGAAAATGGGCAATGACCTTTGGCAAGATGCCGTATAGAATCGATGAGACAAAACCGATAGACAGCGTATTATCAAAATTGCCTTTACGAATGGTCATCGCACGCAGATCGTCTGATTTTTTTAATATCTGAATGGCATGATCATAAAAAAACTCGCCTGCCTCAGTGAGCTTAAGCGGACGATTTTCTCGATCAATGAGCGTGACACCCACCTCATCCTCTAGCTGCTTAATCTGTCTACTAAGCGGCGGCTGTGAAATAAACAGACGGGTTGCCGCTTTATTGAAGCTCTTTTCTTCTGCAACTGCCACAAAGTAGCGTAAGTGCCTCAGTTCCATCTTCTTTCTTCCTTGATATAGATAACAATGCCAGCTGAGTAAGATTAGACATAATGGACGTCATACCTAAAGAACATAACATGATGCAAGATGAATATCAAAATACCTAAAAGGTATTAAAATTAGACTAAATAGGTCTTAGACATGCTGATATCTAACATTTATAGTTCTTATTAAGCATATGGAAGCACCATTCATCAATTAGGGACTGTCATGATTCGTTCAATCAATACCTTGCTGGTACCAATACCTACTATCCGAGCACACAAGCTTGCTTGTACCGTCATGAACGAACAAGTACTCGTACTCGTACACATCCAAACAGAAGATGGCTATGAAGGCTGGGGCGAAGCGACAACTATTGGTGGTCTAAGCTATGCTGACGAAAGCCCTCACAGCATCAAGACCAATATCGATACCTACTTTACCCCGTTATTACTAAAAGAGCAGCCTGCTAGCGCAGCAAAAGCCATGCAATTGCTAAATATTCATATCAATGGCAACCGTTTTGCCAAATGCGCGATTGAAACCGCATTACTCGATATTGAAGGCAAACGTCTCAACCTGCCTATTAGTGAGCTAATCGGTGGTCGTGTTCGGGATCGTATCGAAGTGGCATGGACACTTGCCAGTGGTAATACCGCGACCGATATCAATGAAGCCAAGCAAATGGTGGCACAAAACAGACACCGCATTTTTAAATTAAAAATTGGCAGCCGTCCTATACTTGACGACGTGGCGCATGTATTGGCAATCAAACAAGCCTTACCCAACTGCCGCATCACGGTCGATGTCAATCAGGCTTGGACAGAACTTGAAGCAATGAAAGGTATCAGTCTATTACAAAATGGCGGTGTTGATCTTATCGAGCAACCCGTATCGATGCGTAATAAATCAGCGCTCAAACGTTTAACTGAGCACTTTGATGTGCCGATTATGGCCGATGAAGTGGTTCAAGACCCACAGAATGCGTTTCAATTAGCCGCCGACCACTGTGCAGATGTTTTTGCGGTAAAAATCAATCAAGCAGGTGGCCTAAAAGCAGCCTGTCTGATTGGACAAATGGCACATTTAGCGGGCGTGGAGCTGTATGGCGGTACGATGTTAGAGGGCCCTATTGGCACAGCGGCATCAGCCCATGTGTTCTCAACGTATCCAAGTTTAAGGTTCGATACAGAGCTGTTCGGCCCGCTTTTATTGACCGAAGACGTTTTAGCACAGCCACTAGACTACCAAGATTTTGGCCTAAATGTCCCTACAGGTGCAGGTCTGGGCATCGAAGTGGACAGCGACAAAGTCTATCACTATGCCAAGCAGGCAGCAGCCATGCTAACAACGTCATCGTCGTTAGATTATGCAAGTAATGCTTATAGTGAGACCGTGTAACCGAGCACTATCAGGTATAAGAATATACCAATAGCCATAAAGGCTGGTAGAAAGCCATTATCAGTCGCACTCCCCTCATTAAATGTAAGGAAACAATTATGTTATATCACGTCAGAATGGATGTTTTACTACCAACCGATATGGATGTAGATACGGTCAATGAGCTTAAAACCACCGAAAAAGCCCTGTCGCAAAAACTACAAGAGCAAGGTAAATGGCGTCACATTTGGCGTTTGGCTGGTGAGTATGCCAACTTTAGCATTTTCGATGTTGAGAGTCATGAAGAGCTACACAATATCATGATGTCCTTACCGCTTTATCCTTATATGAAAGTCGAGATCACGCCACTACTTCGTCATCCATCCTCTGTGCGTGATGACGATAGCTGATAACTGGCTGGTGCTATTGATAAGTGTAATCACAACCAGACACCTCCTCAATAGCGCAGCTGACTAACAGCTTCTTATTTCTTATTACTAAACAGCCGTGGTCTATATGAGACCAAGCGTACTTTATCACCCAAAATTTGATCAAACAGTCAGTCAGACAAACAAAATTTGAGTAAGAATACTCGATAACCTGACCTTTTAAACAGTCCTCAACAAGGAGAGAGACATGGAACGCAGCCAAATTGAAGCTTTAGCCACGCAATTCGTCAAAGGCAAAATCGACTTCCCTGAACAAGTCAATCCACGCATACAAGCGATCGTTTTGCGTCTCGTCACAGACCTTATGCAAGCCATCAACGATCTAAAAATCACGGCCGATGAATACTGGTCTGGTGTGGAGTTCATTGGTGATTTGGGCAAAGAAGCAGGGTTATTGTCACCTGGGCTTGGCTTCGATCACTTTATGGATCTGATGATTGAAGAAGATTTAAAAGCAGCGGGGCTGGATGGTGGGACGGTTCGTACCATCGAAGGCCCACTTTATGTCGCTGGTGCGCCAGAAGAAAAAGGTTTTGCGCGTCTAGATGATGGTACGAATCTTGATATTGGCACCGTATTGTTTATGCAAGGCACGGTTTATGGTGAAGACAACCAGCCACTACCAAACGCCAAAGTAGAAGTCTGGCACGCCAATAGCTTGGGCAACTATTCGTTCTTTGATGAGTCACAAACACCGTTTAACCTACGTCGCAGTATCATCACGGACGAAAACGGCAAGTATGCGTTTCGTAGCATTGTACCGCTTGGGTATTCAGTGCCACCAGATGGCATGACACAAAAAGTACTCGGTGCGCTAGGCCGTCATGGTCATCGCCCTGCCCACATTCACTTCTTTGCTAGTGCAGAGGGTTATCGCAAGTTGACCACACAGATCAACATCGATGGCGATGAATACTTATGGGATGACTTCGCTTTTGCAAGCCGTGAAGGTTTAGTACCAGAAGTCACGATGGTCGAAGAGGCAGACAAGCTAAAAGAAAAAGAAGTTGATAAGCCTTACGCCAGCATTGATTTTGATTTTTATCTTGTCAAAGACCTCGAACAATCCATCCAAGGCAGCGAAGTCGAACGCCGACGCGCCCAAGGTTAATGATCGCTTGATAGTGTCATGCAATAGCGAGCGTTTAAGGCCATTTACTATTGACTATAAATAAACCATCAAATTTTGCGTTTGATACGTCCATAGCTGCCGTATCAAGCGTCGACTCTTACTCTTATTTCATACCGTTATTATACAAGGAAGGCCATTATGAGCGAGCGTATCAATCTAGTACCTGAAGGATCAGATATTACCATCGATGATTTTTTAGAAGAAAATAAAGAAGAAGGCGTTTATCGTTTGCATCGTAGTGCCTTCACCAATCAAGAGCTGTTCGAGCTTGAAATGAAGCATATCTTTGAAAGCAATTGGGTTTATCTGGCACATGAAAGTCAGGTGCCAAATAACAATGATTACTACACCTCATACATTGGACGTCAGCCCGTCATCCTTGCCCGTAATAAAGAAGGCGAGCTACATTGTATGATCAACGCGTGCTCACATCGCGGCGCACAATTATGCCGTCATAAAAAAGGCAATAAAGCGACTTACACCTGCCCCTTCCACGGCTGGACTTTTAATAACTCAGGCAAACTACTCAAAGTAAAAGACCCAAGACACGCAGGGTACCCTGAAGGCTTTAACAAAGAAGGCTCTCACGACCTCAAACCAGTCAAGCTTGCCAACTATAAAGGCTTTTTATTCGCCAGCCTAAATGATGACGTTGCCCCTATCGAAGAGTGGCTGGGCGGCTCTACCAAAATCCTTGACATGATTGTCAATCAATCTCCAGAAGGTCTCGAGGTCCTACGTGGCACCTCAACCTACACCTTTGATGGTAACTGGAAGCTGCAAGCAGAAAATGGTGCCGACGGCTACCATGTGTCAGCCGTACATTGGAACTACGCGGCGACGACTGCGCGCCGTAAAGAGCAAGAAGCGATAAAGGCAGACAACATCAAAGCCATGAATGCAGGGAAATGGGGTCGTCAAGGCGGTGGGTTTTACTCTTTTGAAAACGGTCATATGCTGCTATGGACACATTGGGAAAACCCACAAGACCGTCCAAACTATGCGTATCGCGACGACTATGTGGCCAAATATGGCGAAGCGATGGCGGATTGGATGATTGGGCGTTCGCGTAACTTATGTCTGTATCCAAACGTCTACATCATGGATCAGTTTGGCTCGCAAATCCGCGTGCTTCGTCCGCTAGCCGTTGATAAAACTGAAGTCACCATTTGGTGTATCGCGCCAAAAGGCGAAAGTGACGAATCACGTACGCGCCGCATTCGTCAGTACGAAGACTTCTTTAACGTCACTGGCATGGCGACGCCTGACGATTTGGAAGAGTTCCGCTCATGTCAAGAAGGCTATAACGGAATTAAGCTGGAATGGAACGATATGTGCCGAGGCTCAGAGCATTGGATCGAAGGAGCTGATGAAGGCGCAGCTGCCATTGATCTTAAACCTTTGATGAGTGGGGTTAAGACTGAAGATGAGGGTCTTTATACCGTACAGCATCGCTACTGGCATGAAGAGATGAAAAAAGCCTTGGCGCAAAAAAACAACGACACGGTATAGCTGGCGACCTAAGCCTGTCACTGACTGGTGATAGCAAGACCAATCAATATATAAGGATATGATCATGAAAAACACAAGCGTTAGTATCGAAGAGATTCGGCAGTTTTTGTACCGTGAAGCACGCTTACTGGATGAAAAAAAATGGGAAGAATGGCTCGCCTGTTACGACGAAGACTGCCCATTTTGGATGCCGAGTTGGGATGATGATGGCGAGCTGATTAGTGACCCACAAAGAGAGATCTCACTGATTTATTACCCTGATCGTCGTGGTCTTGAAGATCGTATCTTCCGTATCGAAACGGAGCGCTCATCTGCGACCATTCCCGATACCCGCACCGCTCATAATCTATCTAACATTGAACTGCTTGAAGATAACAACGGTATCGTGACAGTACGCTTTAATTGGATTAATAAATCTTATCGCTATCATGAGACCAATACTTACTGGGGTTACTCTCAGTACAAAATAGACATGACCCAAGACCGGCCAAAGATTTTGGATAAGTATGTGGTCTTAAAAGACGACTATGTGCATCAAATCATGGATGTCTATCACATCTAACATTCGCTAATTATTTGGTCATTGATCAGCCACTATCTAATCAATACTTAGCCACTATTTAGTCACTACGTTTCATTTCATACGTGTTGAAAAGGGATATTTCTCATGGAATACAATATTGCTCTACAGTTCGAAGACGGCGTCACAGGATTTATTAAGTGTGAAGCAGATGAGACGGTTGCCGAAGCCGCGTATCGTCAAAAATTTAACATTCCAGTGGATTGTCTAGATGGCGCATGTGGCACTTGCCGTTGCCATTGTGAATCGGGCAGCTATGACATGCACCCTGATATGTATATCGAAGATGCACTCACAGAAGCTGAAGCTAGCGAAGGCTATGTATTGACCTGTCAGATGATTCCTGAAAGCGACTGTGTCATTAAAGTACCAAGCTCTTCTGAAGCTTGCAAAGTCGGTAAATCGACTTTTAAAGGCAAACTTCAACAGCTCAATGTCTTGTCTGAATCAACCATTCATTTTGGCATTGATATCGAAAATCCAGATGCTTTGGTATTTTTGCCCGGACAATACGTCAATATCAACATCCCCAATTCTGACGAGACACGCTCTTACTCGTTCAGCTCTGTGCCCAATGCCAAGCAGGCTGAGTTTGTGGTTCGTAATATTCCTAACGGCAAGATGAGCACCTTTTTATCGGATATCGCGCAACTTGGTCAAGACATTGATTTTGAAGGGCCATTTGGTAGCTTTTACTTGCGTCCTCTTGTGCGTCCGACTCTATTTTTGGCAGGTGGAACGGGCATTGCACCTTTTTTATCCATGTTAAAAAGTTTGGAAGTTGCTGGCGGTCATCACCCTGTCAAGATGGTTTATGGGGTCACCAATGATACAGATTTGGTAGAAATCGAAACACTTGAAGAGGTGAAACAAAACCATGCTTGGTTTGATTATCGTACCTGTGTGGCAAGCGAAGACAGTCGTCACGAGCGTAAAGGCTATGTCACAAGTCACGTGGAAGAGGACTGGTTAAATGGCGGTGATGTCGACGTGTATCTTTGCGGCCCTTTAGCCATGGTTGATGCTGTCAGTCATTGGTTAGATGCCAGCCAGCTCAAGCCCAGTAATTTTTATTATGAGAAATTTACGCCAAGTGAAAAGTAGTAGCATCGCAACATACTAGGAAGATCACGTCATAAAGGAGAACGTGAAAATGGAAAACATGGATAGTTATACAGGTCTAGACAGGCTTCTACTAAAGATTCTCAAGATACCTGGTGCATTAATGATCGTACCCCTTTTTCTTGGAGTTATGTTCAATACTTTTGCACCACAAATATTAGATATTGGTAGCTTTACTACTGCTCTTTTTAAAAACGGGCTTGCGGTTTTAATTGGACTTTTTTTTCTAGCAGTAGGCTCTCAAATTAGTTTTAAAACTGCATTGCCATCTGTAGAAAAAGGCGTTGTATTACTGCTTGCAAAATTTGGTATTGCTGTCATTTTTGGACTATCTGTTGCATTTTTTACTCCCGAAGGCATGCTTTTTGGATTATTACCTATAGCTATTATTGCAGCGATGTCCAATTCAAACGGTTCACTTTATGTCGCTCTAACAAGTCAATTTGGAAACAAAACGGACAAAGGAGCCATCTCGATACTTTCTATTAATGATGGACCTTTTCTTACTTTAGTCGCCCTTGGTGTAGCAGGACTTGCCGCGTTTCCCTTACTGGCGCTTTTCGCTGCTATTTTTCCAATGATATTTGGTTTTATTCTTGGAAACAGCAGCATAATTGCTAGGAAATTTCTAGCGCCAGGAGAAAAACTCATTATTCCTTTCGCCGCTTTTGCTATTGGTGCTGGAATTAATCTAGAAGTATTACTAGGGCAAGGATCAGTTGGCATCTTATTGGGAGCTGCTACCGCAGTAATCTCTGGTGGTACTGCCCTGCTCGCTCTTTATTTTTGGCACAGGGTACGTCGACATCCCAAATCTTGTAGAAACCTAGTGGCTGCAGCTTCTGAAGCCAGTGTAGCAGGAAATGCGATTGCAACTCCCGCTATGGTCACTGCCTTAGACCCAAGCTATCTGCCTATACAAGGGGCTGCCACTGCGCAAATTGCTGCGGCAGTAGTTACCACCGCTTTCATTCTGCCGTTCTTCGTCGCTTGGTTAGCTGCTTGGCAAAAACGACAAGGAATTACACCTGAAAACGAAGATAGATTCTATGAAGAAAAAAGTATAAAACGTGAACATGTTTTAAAAGCGGAAGTAAATATAAAAAGTTAAAAATGACAGCTATTTGAAATGACGTTAATACATCACATTATAAATCGAATATAAGTTTTTAGGAGATAGCAATGAATAAACGCTTTGATAATAAGATCTGTATCGTAACGGGTGCCGCTCAAGGTATTGGACGCGGCGTTGCCATACGTCTCGCAAATGAGGGCGCAAAAGTCGTTATGGCAGATTTTTCACCTTTAGTAGAAGACGTGTTAGCAGAAATCACGACAAACGGCGGCGATGCGATAACGATTCAAGCCAATCTTGAAACCTATCAAGGGGCACAAGATACGGTCAATAAAGCCATAGAGAATTATGGTCGTGTCGATGTACTCGTGAATAATGTTGGCGGTGCGATATGGATGAAGCCCTTTATCAACTTCTCAGAAGAGGACATCCAAAAAGAAATCAGTCGCTCATTATTTCCCACACTCTGGTGTTGCCGTGCGGTATTGCCAGTCATGGTCAAGCAGCAATCAGGCACTATCGTAAATGTCTCTTCCATCGCCACACGTGGCATCAACCGTATCCCTTATTCCACTGCGAAAGGTGGTGTCAACGCTATGACCGCCTCGCTCGCTTTTGAATACGCCAATGATGGTATCCGCGTCAATGCGGTCGCAACGGGCGGTACTGATGCGCCGCCCAGAAAAATCCCTCGAAATGCCACACCCTTAACGGATGATGAAAAATCATGGATGCAGGCAGTCGTTGACCAAACCATTGATCGCACTTTTATGAAACGCTACGGCACAATCGATGAGCAGGTCAATGCCATTGTATTTTTAGCGTCAGATGAGTCCTCGTATATCACTGGCAGCACAGTTCCTGTCGGTGGCGGCGACACAGGCTAAATTTTTTAGCGGTATTGTAGACTGACTCATCGTTACTACCCTTTGATTACCGCTCATTTGCAAGGAAGCAATATGGCCTCTGTCATCCAAACCTTAAAAGAAGACTGGTCACTCTCGGCGTCCGTGGCAGGATTTTTGGCGGTGCTCATCTCATATGCTGGCCCATTGATTATTTTCTTTCAAGCCGCGCAAGCCGCTCAGGTCTCAGATGCCATGATGGCTTCTTGGATTTGGGGCATATCCATAGGCGCTGCTGTCTCTGGCATTTATCTGTCTATTAGGTATAAGGCACCTATCATCACTGCTTGGTCAGCGCCTGGCACGGCACTACTAGTGACCGTTTTTCCTGAGATGAGCATCAATGAGGCCATATCTGCTTATATCCTCTCAGCTGTGGTGATATTTTTGGTGGGCGCCACTGGCTCTTTTGACAAGATTTTGCGGTGGATTCCTAACGGTATTGCAGCAGGCATGATGGCCGGCATTTTGTTTCAGTTTGGCTTAGAGTTGTTTGCTGCCACCAACACCATGCCATTTATCGTATTTAGCATGCTCGGTTGTTATTTATTCGCCAAGCGGTTTTCACCGCGCTACACCATGATTTGGGTCTTGCTATGCGGGGTTATCTTAAGTGTTTTACTTGGCAGAATGAATCCTGTCGATATGGATTTGGCGATTACCATGCCAACGATCATCTGGCCTGAATGGACATGGAATGCGACGTTTAACCTTGCAATTCCGCTTATCTTGGTCAGCTTAACAGGACAGTTTTTACCTGGTATGGCCATTTTGAATCTCAGTGGCTACGACACGCCTGCCAAACCCATCGTCAGTGTGGCAAGCCTGGCTTCATTAGCGGTCGCTTGTGTGGGCGGCATTACCATTGTACTCGCGGCCATCACCGCAGCCTTGTGTACGGGCAAAGATGCGCATGAGCTACAAGAAAAACGCTATATCGCAGGGGTTGCCAACGGTATCTTTTATTTATTAGGCGGCTTGTTTGCAGGCAGTATTGTCATGGTATTTAGCCTACTGCCAAAGGAGTTAGTCGCGGCATTGGCTGGACTGGCACTCATTGGCGCTATCGCTACCAACATTACAATTGCTATGAAAGACGACGAACAAAGAGATGCCGCCTTAATTACTTTTTTGGCGACCGCTTCTGGCATGAGCTTTTTGGGATTGAGCTCCGTGTTTTGGGGCATCGTGATCGGTATGGTGGCCCATTATGTTTTAAACAAAAAACGTTTATTGTCATTTACTTAATCGCAAATGACACGAGTTATTGATAACGCCATCTCTCAGTAACCTCTATTAAAACCACATTACTATCATGATTTATCAAAGAAAATGCTAGCCAATGTTGACCAACTCTCCCCTTTTATAGGATATCAATATGATTAACAAAGCAGATAAAAACATCACGGATGTGCTCAGTCAAATCAAAGACGGTGCCACTATTATGATTGGCGGTTTTGGCACAGCAGGACAACCTGCCGAACTGATTGATGCGCTCATTGATTTGGGTGTTAAAGACCTAGTGATTATCAACAATAATGCTGGTAATGGTGATCATGGACTTGCCAAGCTATTAAAAACAGGCGCGGTGCGCAAAATTATTTGCTCGTTTCCGCGCCAATCGGATTCTTGGGTATTTGATGAGCTATATCATGCAGGCAAAATCGAGCTTGAGCTGGTACCACAGGGCAATCTGGCGTGCCGTATTCAAGCCGCAGGTATGGGACTTGGGGCGGTATATACGCCAACGGGGTTTGGCACTTTACTTGCCGAAGGTAAAGAGATGCGCCATATCGATGGTAAAGACTATGTCCTTGAGTATCCGATTAAAGCAGATTTTGCGTTAATCAAAGCAGATAAAGGCGATCGTTGGGGTAACTTAGTCTACCGCAAATCTGCCCGCAATTTCGGTCCTATCATGGCGATGGCAGCTGACATCACTATCGCTCAAGTTTCTAAAACGGTCGAGCTTGGTAAGCTAGATCCCGAACACATAATTACACCCGGTATCTTTGTACAGCACGTGGTGCAAATTGAACCTACTTCCTCTACTACCGCAGCGATTGCTTAATACGATCAATCATAAGGAGCGTCATCATGAGCCATAGATTACTTACACGGGATCAAATCGCTGAGCGTGCTGCCCAAGATATTCCAGATGGTGCCTATGTCAATTTGGGCATTGGCTTACCCACCAAAATTGCAAAATACTTACCGGCTGACAAAGACGTATTTTTACATTCAGAAAATGGCTTATTGGCTTTCGGCCCGCCTCCTGCCAAAGGTGAAGAAGATCCCGAACTTATCAATGCCGGCAAGGAATACGTCACCATGCTTGATGGTGGTAGTTTCTTTCACCACGGCGACTCATTTGCCATGATGCGCGGTGGTCATATCGACATATGTGTGTTGGGTGCATTTCAAGTGGCGGCCAATGGTGACTTGGCCAACTGGAGTACGGGCGCGCCAGATGCCATACCTGCTGTTGGTGGCGCTATGGACTTGGCTGTTGGTGCCAAAAAAGTCTTTGTGATGACCAATCACACGACCAAAACAGGTGAGCCAAAGATAGTCAGCGAACTCACTTATCCTGTGACAGGCAAGCACTGCGTCGATCGTATCTTTACCGATCTATGTGTCATTGATGTCACTGATAAAGGGCTGGTAGTCACAGAGATGGTTGAGGGCTTGAGCTTTGCTGAGTTGCAAGCAGTGACTGACGCCACACTCATTGATGCCACAGGAATCAATGCCACGCAGGTATAACAAGACTCCATACTCAAATCTCATAACAGGATATGACCATGACCGACTTTATCACTGGTTTAAATGACGCTTATATTATTGATGCCATTCGCACACCATTTGGGCGTTATGGCGGTGGTTTGGCACCAATACGAGCAGACGATTTAGGTGCCATCCCCATCAAAGCATTAATGAAGCGTAATGCTAATGTTGACTGGAAGCAAGTAGATGATGTTATCTATGGCTGCGCCAATCAGAGCGGAGAAGACAATCGTAATGTTGGACGTATGTCATCACTACTGGCTGGCCTGCCTTATCAAGTGCCCGCGACTACGGTAAATCGTTTGTGCGGCTCATCAATGGACGCCATCGCCATTGCCGCTCGTGCGATTAAAGCTGGAGAAGCCAACCTTATTATCGCAGGCGGTGTTGAAAGCATGAGCCGTGCGCCATTTGTGATGGGTAAATCAGACAAAGCATTTGGTCGTGCTCAAACCCTTGAAGACACCACGATGGGCTGGCGCTTTATCAATCCAAAGCTTGATGCCTTATACGGTACGGAAACCATGCCACAAACTGCCGAAAATGTCGCTGAGCAGTTTGATATCAATCGCGCTGACCAAGATGCGTTTGCGCTACGTAGCCAACAACGTACCAAAGCGGCGCAAGCATCGGGATTTTTCAAAGATGAGATTACCTCAGTCATTATTCCGAAGCGCAAAGGCGAGGCTGTTACTATTTATGTGGATGAACACCCTCGTGCTGATACCACGCTTGAAAAATTAACCAAACTTCGTGCCATCGTCAAAGAAAACGGCACAGTGACGGCGGGTAACGCTTCAGGTATTAATGATGGTGCGGCCGCTTTTTTAATCGCTTCAGAGCAAGCGGTGACACAGTTCGATTTAAAACCACGCGCTCGTATTGTGGCGGCAACGACAGTCGGTGTAGAACCGCGCATTATGGGATTTGCGCCAGCGCCTGCCATAAAAAAATTACTGGCACAAACAGGTCTGTCACTTGATGAGATGGATGTTATCGAACTGAACGAAGCCTTTGCTGCGCAATCATTGGCCTGCACACGTGACTTGGGATTGCCTGACGATAGCGCACGCGTCAATCCCAATGGCGGTGCGATTGCACTTGGTCATCCATTAGGTGCATCAGGTGCAAGATTGGTCTTGACCGCGCTCAATCAGCTCGAAAAAACCAGCAAACGCTTTGCCATCTGCTCGATGTGTATTGGCGTGGGACAAGGTATCGCCATGATTATTGAACGTATAGATCACCAGTCATCGTAGTCATAACCCCATGCGCCACTACCATCTTAATAACCCCACAATGACAAATAAGGATGATCGTTATGCCTGTACTTGAAAATAAAGACGTTACCTTAAACTATGCCACCTTTGGTGATCGCCACAACCCTGCCCTTATATTCTCTAACTCCTTAGGGACCAACTACCAGATGTGGCAGCCGCAAATCGCTGACTTGCAAAACGAGTACTTTATCATCTGTTATGACACTCGTGGTCATGGTCAATCCTCTGCACCCAAAGGCCCTTATCACTTAAATGAGATTGGACAAGACGTCATCGATTTGCTCGATCATCTGAATATTGATAAAGCCTTTTTTTGTGGTATCTCAATGGGCGGCATGACAGGTCAATGGTTGGCTATCCATCATCCTAACCGCTTTTATCATTTGATGCTGTGCAATACTGCTGCAAAAATTGGCAACGATACCGCATGGACAGAGCGGGCACAATTGGTACGAAAGCAAGGTTTAGATCCTATCGCGGCCACAGCAGCATCGCGTTGGTTTACACAAGGATTTATCAGCAGTCATCCTGATGTGGTCGAGACCTTGTCTGAGGCGCTTGCCACTGGTAGTAGCGAAGGTTATGCCAGTTGTTGTGAAGCGTTATCGACCGCTGATACACGTTCGCAATTACGAGATATTGATGCTGCTATTACCGTATTGGCAGGGTCAGCCGATCCGGTAACGACAGTTGAGGATGCTCAATATATGGTCGAACGCATTCCCAATGCCACGCTCGCTACCATTGAGGCGTCACACATCTCAAACATTGAACAACCTGACGTATTCAATCAGTTTATACGGCAATACTTGGTGCATTGATCACGTCACTGCTACGGCGTATCCAAGCCAAGCTACAAAAGCACTACCCACAAGGACGTTACCCCCAACAAGGAAGAAACATGAAAAAATCATTGCAAGCATTGGTTATTAGCATTGCTGTCTGTAGTGCCTTTAGCGCTCACGCTGATATCAATATCGATAAAGAAGTTAAAAGTGTTGAAAAAAAGGTGATTGAATGGCGACGCGACATTCATCAGCACCCTGAACTGAGTAATCGGGAAACCCGTACCGCTGCTATCGTGGCTAAGCATTTAAAATCTCTCGGTATGCAGGTCGAAACTGATATCGCCCATACTGGTGTTGTGGGCTACTTAAAAGGGGCAAAACCCGGCCCGACCGTAATGCTACGCGCAGACATGGATGCCCTACCCGTCACCGAAAAAGCCGATGTCCCATTTAAATCAACGATCGTTACCAAATATATGGGAGAAGACGTGGGTGTGATGCATGCCTGCGGCCACGATACCCACGTGGCCATGCTCATGGGAACGGCTGAAGTATTGGCTGCGGTACAAAAAGAGCTGCACGGCAATATCATGTTTGTGTTTCAGCCAGCAGAAGAAGGCGCGCCTAAAGGAGAAGAAGGTGGTGCCAACTTGATGTTAAAAGAAGGCATATTTAAAAAGTATCAACCAGATGTTGCGTTTGGATTGCATATTATGTCGAATCTAAACACTGGACAGATTGGTTATCGAAGCGGCCCTATCATGGCCAGTGGCGACACGTTTGATATTACCGTAAAGGGCAAACAGACTCATGGTTCAGCGCCGTGGAATGGCGTTGATCCTATTGCTGCCGCGTCACAGATCGTGACTGGGGTCAATCATATTGTCAGTCGTCAAATTGACATCACTAAAGAGCCCGCCATTATCTCATTCGGTAAAATAAGTGGCGGTGTCCGCGACAATATTATTCCAGACAGTGTTAACATGATTGGTACGATTCGTAACTTCGATATGGACAATCGCGCTAAAATTTTTGACAACATAAAGACAACGGCCTCCCATATAGCCATGGCATCAGGCGCAGAGGCAGACGTCAAAATCACCAAAGGCTATCCTGTCACCATCAACGATCCCGCGCTTACCGCGCAGATGCTGCCCACGCTCAAAAATGTAGCAGGTGCTGACAATGTCTTTGATGTACCAAAATTAACAGCCTCTGAAGACTTTGCGTTTTATTCTCAAGAAGTACCGAGTTTGTTTATTTTCTTAGGCGGTACACCGGTAGGACAAGACGCCAGTAAAGCACCCTACAACCACTCTCCCTATTTTTACGCCGACGAATCCTCTTTTAAAATCGGTACTAAAGCGCTGAGTCAGCTGGCCATAGATTATTTAGCCATGAATCAGTGACGCATAAAACCTAGGCGTCTCAATGACGCTAAACTATTACCTATAGCTTTGCCATATTAACAAGGAAAACATATGAGTATCAGTCAGGCCATCGAAAAAGTCGAAGCACGTTATGCCCACCAACCTGAATTCGTTCAAGCGGTCAAAGAAGTTGCCATGACGATTGCACCGCTATACGACGCCCATCCTGAATACAATACGTTGAAAGTATTCGAGCGTCTCGTTGAGCCTGACCGCATTATGGCGTTTCGTATTAACTGGGAAAATGATCAAGGCGAAGTGCAGGTCAACCGAGGTTGGCGCGTCCAGTTTAGCAATGCGCTGGGGCCTTACAAAGGCGGTGTACGGTTTCACCCTACCGTCAATCAATCTGTTTTGAAGTTTTTGGGTTTTGAGCAAATATTCAAAAATGCACTGACTGGATTGCCAATGGGCGGCGGTAAAGGTGGCTCAGATTTTGACCCCAAAGGCAAAACGGACAGCGAAATACGCCGCTTCTGTTATGCCTTTATGCGCGAACTACATCACTACGTGAATAAAGACATTGATGTGCCTGCAGGCGACATTGGCGTCGGTGGGCGTGAAGTCAGTTATATGTTTGCCATGTATAAAAATCTCACGCATGAATATGGCGGCGTGTTGACTGGGAAAGGCGTGGGTTTTGGCGGAAGTTTGATGCGAACAGAAGCAACAGGATATGGCGCCGTATATTTCTTAGAAAATATGCTGGCGGCGCAACACGAAACCATCAGTGGCAAAAGAATACTCATTTCAGGCGCAGGTAATGTCTCACTACATGCTGCGGAAAAAGCC
Source organism: Psychrobacter alimentarius (assembly GCF_001606025.1). Lineage (NCBI taxonomy): Bacteria > Pseudomonadati > Pseudomonadota > Gammaproteobacteria > Moraxellales > Moraxellaceae > Psychrobacter > Psychrobacter alimentarius. The sequence goes on from NZ_CP014945.1 coordinate 1,961,979, forward strand.
CATATGCTGGGCGGTATCGTCGTCACAGTATCAGACTCACAAGGTACTTTGTACGATGAAGCGGGTCTCAACCAAGAAAAAATTGACTGGCTTAAAGCGCAAAAAGCAAAAAGTAAACCTTTGGCAGACTATGTAGATGTGTACGGCGGTGAATGGCTAGCCAATCAAAAGCCGTGGCAATTCAAAGGTGATATTGCGATTCCATCAGCGACCCAAAACGAAGTCACGGTAGACGACGCCAAGCTCATGGTTGACAATGGTATTATCTATGTCGTTGAAGGTGCCAATATGCCGCTAACTGCCGAGGCAATTGATTATGTGCGCTTGCACCGTGTGCATTATGCGCCTGGTAAAGCTGCTAATGCAGGCGGCGTGGCTGTCTCTGCGCTTGAGATGTCACAAAACTCAGTACGTCAATACAAAACGTTTGAGCAAATAGATCTACGTCTCAAAAATATCATGAAAAACATCCATGATAGCGCAGCTGATGCCTCAGAACAGTACGGTCAAACTGACCATGGCTATATCGATTATATGGCTGGTGCCAATATCGTTGGTTTTAAGAGAGTTGCTGATGCGTTGGTTGCTTATGGTATTTTGAACTGATCCAGTTTTTGGATATGTAACTCGCCTTAATAAAAAACCGCTCACCTATCTTTTAAACAGGTGAGCGGTTTTTTATTGGTATTTTTAAATCGGTATTGTTAGAGCGATGAGCTTTTCAAAGAAAATATGACCATTGATACCGATACTGCACCAACCAGCCAATCAACATCCATACCCTCTAGGTATAAATTTATACTTAGAGGGTTTTTGACTTGATCCTTATAAAACCCTAACTTAATAAGTACTTATAGGGACATTACCCACGGAGAAAGTCGAATGGAATCACCAACTTTAAACATCAATAAGGTCATTGATGATGCCAAATTTGCGCCCTTTCATTGGAAAGTGCTTTTTTGGTGTTTACTCATTATTATTTTTGATGGCTACGATCTTGTCATTTATGGTGTGGCGCTACCTCTACTTATGGAAGAATGGTCATTGACCGCCGTACAGGCAGGGTTACTCGCGAGCGCGGCACTTTTTGGTATGATGTTTGGCGCGATGATTTTTGGGACGTTATCTGACAAAATCGGTCGCAAAAAAACGATTATGATCTGCGTTGCGCTTTTTAGTAGCTTTACTTTTTTGGGAGCCTTTGCCAACGGTCCCATCCAATTTGCCACTCTGCGTTTTTTTGCAGGGCTGGGTATCGGTGGCGTCATGCCGATCTGCGTGGCCCTAACGTCTGAATATGCACCAAAACGCATTCGCAGTACGTTGGTCGCGGTGATGTTCAGTGGTTATGCTATCGGTGGTATGGCGTCTGCCCTACTTGGATCATTTTTGGTGGTGGATTTTGGCTGGGAGATTATGTTTTATATCGCAGGTATACCAACTTTATTGCTACCTATCATTTGGAAAATGCTGCCAGAATCTTTGATGTATTTAGTCAAAGAGAAACGGGATAACGAAGCAAAGGTTATTGTACAAAAACTGGCTCCACAAGAAACCATCACTCCGGCTACTACCTTGCTATTAGATGAGCCAACCAAAGGTGACGATGCCCCTATCAAAGCGCTTTTCTTAAAAAACCGTGGCTTTACGACGATGATGTTTTGGGTGGCTTTTTTTATGTGCCTACTGATGGTGTATGCCCTAGCCAGCTGGTTGCCCAAACTGATGATTCAAGCAGGTTATTCGCTAGGGGCAAGTATGCTGTTTTTATTTGCGCTCAATATTGGCGGTATGATTGGCGCGATTGGTGGCGGTGTGCTCGCTGATAAATTTCATCTTAAACCCGTCTTAACCATTATGTTTGCGCTCGGCGCAGTCTCATTGATACTGCTCGGTTATAACAGCCCGCAGGTAGTGCTATATACGCTTATCGCCATTGCTGGTGCGACCACGATTGGTTCTCAAATTTTACTTTATACCTTTGTGGCGCAGTACTACCCGACTGCCGTTCGGACAACAGCAATGGGCTGGGCATCAGGTATCGGTCGCATTGGCGCGATCGTCGGGCCCATCTTGACGGGTGCATTACTCACGCTTGAGCTGAGCCATCAGACCAATTTTTTGTTCATTGCCATTCCAGGTATGATTGCAGCCATCGCTATCTTTTTAGTCAATCTCAGTGCAGCTGTCGATGGTAAAGAAAGTAAAGCCCAACCCAGTACTTTGAACTCGCCCATATCGACGTAGAACTGATTAAAGCCTCATATTCAGTGCTGGAACACCTTTTAATATTAATCAGCTTTTGGCGTATTCATGATATGGATGCGCTATTTTTTTGTGTACCGTGCATTACCTTTTATACCCTTGTATGAGCCTCTCATCCGATTAGATATTTGCAACGATACTGTCTTAAGGTTCAGTTAAGGTTGGTACCTTATGATTCTTCCATGATGTTAATCGTTCTAAACGCTTTTAACAATTTGGAGGCCGCTCATGTCATTATTTATCAATAGCACTCATCCCTTACAGAATGTCCTCAACACGACTTTCTATATTGAGGCAGTTAAGCCAATGCCAGTATTGATTGTACAAGGAATCCCCTCGTCCTTATACGTTCGCGCCAGCACGCAAACGCCAGTACAAGCATCGCCCGCTTCATATGCCCAAAACCAAGATGCTCAAGCCTTTATCAAGCAAATCTACGAATACATCCATCACGCCAGATTAAGTTACTTTATGCCTATTTTGTTTTCAGGTTTTGCTGATATGCCCTCTTATTGCAATTGGTTATCCTCTGATGATAGCGCTTTACCTGCATTTAGAGGGACAAGCGTTGCGATTGGTTTAAAGCCTATTTCTGAAGATAAGATATTTTTAGAGCAGTATTTGGAATCTCATATACAAAATGAAGTCAGTCAGATAGCAGGAGAGCCAGTCAGTCGGCAGCGCATTTTTGAGATTGGCAATTTGGCATCTGGTCATGCTGGTAGCGCTCGGCTCATGATTGCATTTTTGGTGTTTTATTTATCTACGCCTATCCTGCATCCAGTAACCCATGAGAGCCAAACCAAAGCCGACTGGGTGGTCTGCACAGGCACAGATGCTGTGCGACATATATTGGCACATATGGGTATTCGTAGTCATATTATTGCCAAAGCCACTGCCGAAGCATTGAAAGATCCTGAACAAATATCAGCATGGGGACATTACTATCAACAAAACCCCTTGGTGGTTGCCATCAATGTGGCAGACGCCAAAAGAGTATGCGCGCCTCATTATCGCTATACCGAGATGTTAGAGATGGCTGTTACCGCAGATCTCCCTCTCCACAAAATAACCACTTAACTGATAGAACTGTAAAACCACAAAGTAGTGAGGACGAAATGACACCAATCTATACCGCAATATGTGAACACGCTCGCAAGGCACCTAAGCAGGTAGCAATCAAAACTATAGAGGGCGAGCATACCGTTAGCCTCACTTATGATGAGCTTCAGCGCACACTGGCCTTGCTTCATCAGACATTGCATACATGGCAAGGCAAGCGTGTGGCCTTGTATGCGCATAATGAGATAGATTGGGTCATACTTGATTTGGCACTAAGTACCATTGGTGCTGTCGTCGTGCCTATACCCTTATTTTTTAGTGCCTTGCAAGTGGCTCACTTACTCCAAGATGCGCAGATCGAGCTGGTATACGTTGGCGCAGGTTTGACACTGCCCGACATACATGACGTAGATCGTGTGAATCACAATGTGAATAATTGGGTTATTGCTAAGACAGCAGAAGTAGACGCCGTAAAGCTTGAGCACGCCGCTCATATCACAGGCAAGTTTTATCAACTGAACAACGATGCGGCTTATACTCTGACCTCTCAAGCTTCAGCTACTGCCAGCGAGTTTTGTAAAGTCACCTATACCTCTGGCAGCACAGGTATGCCAAAAGGGGTTTGCTTGGGACAAGATACCTTGATGCGTATTGTCAAGTCTCTAGCAGAAGCACTCGCTGACACTTTGACAGATGACGCTGCCAACCCTCTAGACATCACTGATATCACAAGTAATTTTGGTCATTTAAGCGTGTTACCTTTTGCCACTTTGTTAGAAAATGTGGCCGGCGTCTACGTGAGCTTATACATGGGACGTACCTTAGTCATTGGCAAGATTGGTCAATTTGGCTTGCTATCCAATCAAGCATTTGATGCCAAGCGACTCATCACAACCGTGCAAACGCATCGCATCGCCAGCGTTATCTTGTTACCGCAAATGCTCAAAGCCATTTGCGAGTATCTAGCAGCCAACGAAAGTCGTCACGCTCATACGAGCGCTTCCAGTAACCATGCTCATAATGATTATGCTGCTAGTAACTATGCTAATAGCAACTATATAGCCAATGTCGCTTTGCCCTCCTTACGGTTTATGGCAGTCGGTGGCGGCAAAGTGTCTCCTACCCTCCTACAAGAGGCCAAAGCGCTAAACCTGCCTGTCTATGAGGGCTATGGCTTGTCTGAATGCGGCTCTGTGGTCAGTCTCAATACACCCAAAGCAAAGCGCGAAGGCAGTGTGGGCAAACCTATGCCCCATGCCTCAGTCAGCATCGCAGCTAGCGGCGAAGTTATGGTAAAAGGCAATGCTATGCAAGGCTACCTAAACCATGACAATACCAGCGAAGATATGAATAACAAAGACAATGGCGTTATTGCCACAGGTGACATTGGTTATGTAGATAACGATGGTTATTTATATATTACGGGTCGACGAAAAAACGTACTGATCAGTAGTTTTGGGCGCAATATCTCACCTGAATGGGTAGAAGCACAGCTCTTAACACAGTCAATCATCTATCAAGCGGCGGTGCTGGGAGATGGGGAGCCAAGTTTATCTGCTGTAATAGTCGCCAACCCTAACGAGGTAGCGACCAATAGTAGCGACCTACAATTGGCTATCAAACAAGCGATAGAAATTGTTAATCAAGCCTTACCCGACTATGCCCGTATCAAACATTGGCATTTAGAAAAACGGTCATTTAGCACTGACAATGGATTATTGACTGATAACGGCAAACTGCGACGACCACGAATTTTCACCACTTATAAGTCGGCATTGGGCTTGTGATTCATGGTATTTATCATTTACTTTTGGAGCACCTTATTATGAAAACCACTCTTATAGCACATAACGTAATGTCTCACGATCCACTGTCAAGCAACCTTATCAACGATAATGATGCTAAAACAATCCTATTTCCATCATCAGTGACGCCACCTTTTCCTGATACCTCAGATATTTTAGCAGCCTTAAGGACACAGGGCTGGACATTACTGCGAGGTCAGCACTACGATGTAGAGACGTTTAGCCAATTAATGAGACAATTGTGTCAAACGCTAACCTATGACCCTGCCCGACAAAACATCACTTCTGAAGCGCAAAAAGTGGATGCAGGCACGCATGCTATTGGCCTACATATCGAAAATGGCAATACGCCGATACCGCCTGACGTCATTGCTTTTTTTAGTGAATTGAGTGCCAAAAAAGGCTCACAAACGACCATTTGTGACGGATACGCTGTGTATCGAGCACTATCGCCTGAACTAAAAGCCCTATTTAGTCAACCAATACGTATCAGTCGCTATTTGCCTCAAGTCATTTGGCAAAATTATGTAGCGACTGCAACAGGCAGAGCCGATGCCGTTGACACCATTAGTCTGGTGGATTTGAATCAATTCATCACTGATACTACTAGCAAAACACTAACGCATCATGTAGAGCCTCAGGATGATGGTGGTGTGCGTTACATATTACAAATACCTGCTATCCGTACAGATAACTTAAGTAGGCAGCCCGCCTTTGCCAATACGTTGCTTGGGCCATCATTTAACTATGAAAAACCTGAGTTCACGCTAGCAGATGGTCAAAGTGTGGATGAAGCGCTGGTCGCTAAGCTCACGCAAATCTGTGAAAAATATACTCAAGAAGTGCATTGGCAAAACGGTGATGTGGTGATATTAGACAACAAACGCATCATGCATGGTCGTCGTCAAATCGAGGTGCCTTTAGCTGAGCGTAAGCTTTATATTGCGATGGGACTTGGTATCAAAGATTCAGTCGATTAGAAGCAGCACGTATCACTACAATTTGTGTTTCAAAAATCTATGCTTTAATAATTCATGTTTCCATAATCAGTATTCACTAAGGATTCGATATCATGACATCATCTAATCAGCAATCAACATCTCAATCAAACCCAGCTCAGCCTATCCTGTCATATACCTTCCTCATTGGAGCTACAGGCGGTATCGGACAAGCGATCGCAACACAGTTATGCGCACACAATCGACCTGTAATTTTGGTTGGACGTAATGCCCAAACGTTGACGTATTTGACTAAAAAACTGGCCAAAGAGTACCCTGATATACCACTACTGTCGCTCAGTTGTGATTTGAGCTCACGGGCATCACAAATCCAACTGATAGCAGCGCTGCAAGAGACGGTACAAGACTGTGGCAATGTCATTGATACGGTCATACTCAATGCAGGTATCAATGATTTTGCTTTACTCACTGACCAAAGTGATGAAATTATCGAACAAATGATGTTGGTCAATGTGGCTTATCCCTTACAGCTAATAAAAAGACTGCTGCCTATATTAATGATTCAACAAAGCCCTAGCCAAATAATAAGTATTGGCTCAACGTTTGGAAGCATTGGTTATCCCGGTTTTAGTGCTTATAGTGCTAGTAAGTTTGCCTTACGCGGAGCCAGTGAAGCCTTGGGTCGGGAGTATGCCGATACCTCAGTGAAGTTTCGCTATTTTGCGCCCAGAGCCACAAAAACCACCATGAATAAAAATACCGTCGTTGCGATGAATCAAGCATTGAAGGTTAAGATGGACTCACCCGAAACAGTGGCAAAGGCATTGGTAAACTTTATCTCAACCACAAAGTCTCATCAACATTTAGGCTTCCCCGAACGTTTTTTTGCATGGCTTAATCGGTTATTTCCCAATGTCGTTGGCAACGCCATTGTCAAAGACTTACCCACCATCAAGCTATATGCTAAAAAAACGTAGGGGTTGACTCGGTACTCGTCGCATGAGTTTGCCCCTTAAACAGCCACACCAAACAAACGACCAATTAAGGCGGTTGCCATCATTGCGAGTATGCCCCAAGTAACGATTCTGGTCGTCGCACGGATAACAGGCGCGCCGCCTAGACGAGCAGAGATAATTCCAAGCAGTATCAAGCCCATAATCGTCAAAATCGCTAATGACCATACCAAAGTACTTGCTGGTAAGAGTACTATACCGATAATCGGGAGTATCGCTCCAGCCACGAACGACAGACCCGAGGCGACCGATGCATGAATGGGTTTTGCCTGACTAAGATCCGTAAGCCCAATCTCATCACGCGCATGAGTCTCTAGCGCACTGTGCTCAGTCAAACTCACAGCAACCTGCCTTGCTAACTCGTGATTCAGTCCGCGTGCCTCATAAATTTTTGTGAGCTCTAGTAACTCGCGCTCAGCGTTATGCGTCAGCTCATATCTTTCTTTATCAAGATCCGCTTTTTCGGTATCTGCCTGCGATGAGACAGAAATATACTCGCCAGCAGCCATAGACAAAGCGCCTGCCGTCAATGCTGCCATGCCTGTCAGCAGTAATGTCTGGCTGCTTGGTCCAGCCGCTGCTACCCCAACCAGCAAACTGGCAGTCGAAATTAGACCATCATTTGCGCCCAGCACTGCCGCCCGCAGCCAATGATTGCGATTGCTCAAATGCGTTTCGTCATGAATAGAATGATGCATAAGACCCCCAAAAGTGTAGACATAAAAACATGACTCTAATGACATTTTTGATGCCACCGCAGCTCATACCATTTGAGACGTAAGAATATATCAAGCTTACGCTACAGCTCATACTCAATACTCAATAAGATGGCTACGCGATATACTGATGCATGGTTGATATAAATCTTGACGGCTTGCGGTACCATTACCGACAAACGACAAAACCTTTGTTTTGCTCACATAGCATTGCGCCCACGATGACTCTTTTTTATAGTGACCTGACGATAACTTATGGTGGCAACGTCTTTGATAGTGGTTTTTTACTTCTTATCGTGACGACAAAACCTGTTTTTGGTGCCGCGCGATTGGCAAAATCTAGCGTGAGGTTGTGAAGCTCGGCGATTCGATTGGCGATTGACAAGCCCAGACCACTGCCTAGCTGTGCTTGACCAGCTGGACGATAGAAGCGTTCGCTGAGTCGCTCTAGTTGTTCTGGATCGACGCCCACACCGTTATCGATCACTCTGATCGTATTTACATCTAAATGCAGCTCAATCAGACAGCCTTCTGGACAGTAGCGAATGGCATTGTCTAATAGGTTGCGGATTAACAATTTAAACAATACTGGATTGATGCATATGGGCAAAATATCCTCAGGACTGTGACACTGCACTATACGTTTTAATTGGATGTGCTTTTCACGCGCCAGACGGTTCACATCACTGAGTACCGTATTGGTGAGTGTGAGCCAGTCTGGACGTTCTAATTGCTCAGGTGGCAATTGCTGTTGTGGCTCCAACTTGGCCAAAATCAGTAGTTGCTCGACCAAATGCGTGGCTCGCTCAATGCCATCGCTGATCTTTTGCGTGTGATAAAACAACTGATCGTCATCTTCTATCCCAGACAATTGCAATAGCTGCTGTTGCAATAGATCTGCCTGTAGCTTTAAAGCAGCCAGCGGACTACGCAGCTCATGAGAGGCATCCGCCGTGAAGCGCTGTTCACGTTCTAGAGTGTCTGCCACTTTAATAAACAATACATTCAAAGCCGTGACTAATGGTTGAATCTCTTGTGGGACATCTGCTGTAATAGGACTATCATCTTGCGGCTGTCGCTGTTCAACCTCAGTACTGATTTGACTGAGCGGCATCAGTCCGCGCCGTATCAACCAAACGGCCAAAATCATAAAGGCAAATAAGCCAATCAACATAGGCAGCACTTGCACAGACATGGCTTTAACAATCATTTCTTGACGAGAGTCAAGGCTTTGACCAACCACCAATACCCGTCCTTCACGCATACCATCGTTTTTGTTATCGTTGTCGTTATTATAGTCTTCATGCGCATAGAATAATCGCCAACGCTTGCTAAAGGGATTCAAGCGCTGATAGGCTGAGTTATCATCTTCTACAAAACCACGCTGGTCTGGCAAAAAAGAAAAAGACTGACCATTCTCGTCAGCTGCCAATAGATGTCCCTGTCTATCCCAAATGGCAAAACCCATATAATCATCTTCGGCATCGCCAAGATCCCCTGATAGCTCCTTACTTTTCAAATTATATATCTTGGCAACAGGTACTTCGCTATCCACCTTTTCGTTACTATTTTCACTCTCACCTTGGCGGTTTTCTTGCTCGCTGCGCTCTTGATCATTGTCATTTGCAGATATGCCAATCAAATAGCGCACAACTTGCGTAATCTGTGTGTCATTCATCTCATTGATTTCATGCCACAATCGCCAAGCAATAAAGCTCGATGTGATCAGCCACAGTAAAGGCAGACCAATGAGTAAAGAGATTAACAAGCGCTGCTGTATACTTTTCATAAGCTCATATATTGCTCATATAGTAAAACTCAAACTAGATATAGATCATTTATTGGCCAAGCGCTGGATTGAGATAATAGCCAATACCGCGCTTGGTTAGAATAAAGTCATTGCCCAGTTTTTTGCGTAAATGGTGGATATGTACTTCTATCGCGTTACTATCGATGTCTTGTTGCCAGCCATACAGCTTGTCCTCCAAACTGGCTCGACTATGAACTTGTTTGGGATGCGTCAACATTTGCTCGAGTACAGCCACTTCTTTGATGGTTAATTCGATAACTTGACCTTGGTAAGAGACTTGATGGTTGTGCGGCCAATAAGCGACCTCACCATAGCAAATCTCAGGTTGACTGCGTCCCTGACTGCGCCGTATCAAAGCTTGCAAGCGCGCCACCACCTCATCTAAGGCAAACGGCTTGACCAAATAATCATCGGCGCCTGCATTCAATCCCGCCACTCGATTAGCAATGGCATCACGAGCAGTGATGATCAACACAGGTGTGTCCAGCCGTTTGTGTCGCCAATTTTGTAGTACCGTCATCCCGTCCCCTTTTGGCAAAGTCAAATCCAGCAATACGGCATCAAACATATTTTCTTGCAACGCCATCTCACCCTGTTTGGCATCACGGAACCAATCGACCATCATGCCGTGACTTTTTAGGCCAAGCACGATACCTTCTGCAATATTGTTATCGTCTTCTATTAGTAATATGCGCGCCATAACCACCCCATTATTTTATATATTATCGTGGACGACGTATCGTCACCGTCTTATTACCTGTTATCATCGATTTAACGAGATTTTGCCGTTCCCAATAACTCATGACAATCGCAGAAACAATATGTAAGGGGACAAGTAAGTATAAACTATTGGCCAGTGTTTCATGGATTTCTTCAAGCAGGTTTTTATCACCAAAAACGTTTGCTTCCAGCAGATAACCACTGATACCTAACCCTATAATCACAGCCCATAGCGCAAGCATCATGATGGCAGCCAATGGATTGTGTCCAAGATGCTGCTCATCTATACGGCGAGCGCCCAAATCAGATAGGTGACGCTTGATACGAGAGGGCGTGGGCAAAAAATCACTAAAACGGGCGTAGCGCGTGCCAACCAACCCCCAAAGTAGACGTACGACTACCAGCCCTACCACGGTGTAACCAACATATTGATGCCATTCACTGCCCTCTTCAGTAAAGAACAGGTTGGCCGTGATACCAGCTGCTACTGTCCAGTGCGTCACTCTGACTAAAATATCCCAGACACGTATCTGCCTCGTTTTAGGGGTATTTGATAACAAAAGATCGGACTCATGGGTCGGATTTATTACGCTGTTTTTAATCATAGCCATCATTCCCTAGATAGTTCATTGATTTGCGAGCAAGAGAATCGTTAGACATCGAATCTAATTGAGATATCGCTATTACAACAGACCAATCTTAAGACAAGCTTACGCTATGACCAATCAACACCATTTAATTTATTTGCGGACAAATATTGGGCAATTTGATACATGCAGCAAGGCTTTTGTCCAAATAACTACTGATAAGCTCAGCCTTCTTTATCCGTATGAGGTTAAACAATAAAATAACGTTGGTAACCATTTATATTCTTGACAGACAGGTTAAAACTTAATCTTGTAATAATATTGTAATGAAAACAATTATCATTATAATAAGCACTTCAACCATCTGCTGGAACTGTTTTCATGCAACTGTCTCGTTTATATTCTGCTTTATTTCGCTCGCCATCTTCACTACGAGCACTAGGTTCAACCTGCCTATCCACTTCGGTACTACTGATCGGCGCAAGCCAAGTTGCATGGGCACAAACTGAGCCCAACACGGATACTCAGTCTGATCCTAGTGTGGTGTTGGATACGATTGTAGTGACCAGCAGTGCTGACGCTTCAGCAGATGGACTGCCAACTGCCTATGAAGGTGGTCAAGTGGCGACTGGTAGCCGCGTCGGTATCTTGGGCAATCAAGATATTATGGACACGCCGTTCTCCACCACTTCTTATACCAACGAATACATCACCAATCAGCAAGCACAAAGTGTGGGTGATCTGCTCAAAAAAGACCCGACTGTCCGCGTCGCAAGAGGCTTTGGTAACTTTCAAGAAGCCTATTTTATGCGCGGTTTTGTGACGACATCAGATGACACGATGTACAACGGTCTATACGGTATATTGCCAAGACAGTACATCGCGACTGAATTGTTTGAGCGCGTCGAAGTCCAGCGCGGTGCTTCTACTATGCTAAATGGTGCTGCTCCAAGTGGTGGTAACTCAGGTGGTACGATTAATCTATTACCGAAACGCGCTGGTAATGAGCCACTACGTGAGGTGACGCTCGGTTATGGTCCGGGCGATCAAGGCAAAGTAGCAGTAGATGTGAGTGACCGCTTTGGTGCAGATGATGCGTTTGGCGTTCGTTTCAACGCCGCTTATCAAGATGATGACAGCGCCATCGACGACGAATCTGCAACATTGGGTTTAGCCGCTTTGGGTCTAGACTATAGAGGCGATCAGTATCGACTGTCTGCTGACTTGGGTTGGCAGGACAATAAACTGGAAGAAACCCGTCCTAGTGTCACTCTTGCAGGCGCTTCTAGAGTACCAAGTGCACCCAAAGGCTCAAAAAACTGGGTACAACCTTGGACGTATTCAAACGAAAAAGATGTATTCGGTACCATTAGAGGCGAATATGATTTTAATGACAGTATCACCGCTTATGGCGCTTACGGCATGCGACGTGGTGATGAAGACAATTCATTATCAGACCTTACTGTAACCAATACTAATGGTGCTGGTACTACCGCTCGTTTTGACAATATTCGTGAAGATAAAGTACAAAGTGCCGAGCTTGGTCTGCGTGGTCAATGGCAGACGGGGAAGATTGATCATGATTGGGTGATTGCAGCCGATCTTTATGATCAAGAAGAAAAAGGTGCGTATGCTTTTGAGGGTGCTCGTCCCAATAATTTATATCGCCCCATTAAATATCGTGATAACAGCTGGTCAGATACTGCTGTTTTCGTCGGTAACGCGAATAACCCAACACTCACTAACGAGAAAAAATTGCAAAGCTTTGCCCTAGCAGATACTTTCTCTCTATTCGATGACAAATTAAAAACCACATTAGGCGTTCGTCATCAGAACATAGAAACAACCAGCTATGACTTCAATACACAGGCTAAAACCGCTACCTATGATGAAAGCAAATGGACACCTAGTATCGGCATTGTTTATCAACCAACTATGGACTGGTCTGTCTATGGTAACTACATTGAAAGCCTCGCACCAGGAAAGAAAGCACCTCTAGAGAATGGTGGTAACCCTGTTACCAATGCAGGACAAGACTTAGCCCCTTATGTTAGTGAGCAAACGGAAGTGGGCGTCAAATATGACAATGGTACAATTGGCAGTAGCTTAGCGATATTCCGTATAGATGCTGCACGTGCTTATATTGATGACACCAATACTTTTACAGCAAATGGTGAAAACCGTCATCAAGGTGCCGAGTTATCAATATTCGGTAGTCCAAGCGAAAACATGCGCTTGATCGCAGGTGTCAGTTATTTGAGTGCTAAGCAAAAAGATACAGGTGATGTAACATTGGACGGCAATCGAGTGATTGGTCTGCCCAAACTCCAAAGTAACGTTAACCTAGAATACGATCTAGCAGCCGTCGAAGGATTAACATTAACAGGCGATATTATACATACGGGCGCTCGTTATGCTGATAATGCTAATACTTTGAAAGTTGATGGCTATACCACTTTGGACCTTGGTGCCCGCTATCGTACGGTACTGGCAGGACAAGATGTCACGTTAAAAGGCATGGTGACCAACGTCACTGGTGAAGACTACTGGCAGTCAGTAGGTGGTTATACAGATTTCGGTTATCTAAATGCAGGCGATCCTACTGCACTGAAAGTATCAGCGACTTTTAATTTTTAAGACATACGAGTAAAAGCATACAGCGTCAATCATACTGATCCACTTTCAATAAAAAGGGCGTCTTACTAAAAGACGCCCTTTTTTAGTACCCAAATAAATTGTTTAATTTAATATAAATGCGATTTTACTGAAGCTTTATTTTAGTAGCTTACGCAGGAAGTCAACCCGAGATATTACTAAAAAATCCAACAATGCAATGGCAACAATGGCAATGATAGCCGTTGGGAATATAACAGCCACTACCAATAAAGGAATGGCAAACGGCCACCACACTGATAGATTAAGATGACGAGCGGGCGGGTTCAATCCTATCATCTCATCGATGCCACGCGGGCGACGTTGCCACCACATGATATAACCGCTCACGCAAATGGCAATGACGGATAAGCAAAATAAAACGTTGGCGAGCACGCTCCATAATCCTAGCGTTCCCATGTGTATGGCGGCACCTGCTGCCATAAATTTGCCAAAGGCGTTGTAATCATCAAAGCGGATATCTGCTAAGACATTACCCGAATAGCGATCGATATGTACTGTACGATCCGCCGTTGGACTCTTCATATCATAGCTCATCGAATCTTGGCTGATCGTCCATACCCCAGTCGCGCCTTGAGGTAAATTCATCTGATAACGCCCTTCAAAACCAATTTCACGGACAAACCTATCTACCGTGTCAATCATAATAGGAATATTGGGTGCAATACCGTTCTCACCCATTGTTGTTCCTGATACTGGCATCGGCGTCAATTCTAGCACCCAAGGCACATCTTTGGTACTACCCGTGTTTAGTGCATCGCCATGTGTTGGTACAATCGCTGGTGTTGCGCCATGGACGTGCGGCGCGGCATCGGCGTTATCCATATCCATACCAACATGATGCTGGCTATGGTCAATCGAAAGCGGTATGGGTGCGACGCCCCACTTACCCGCAGGGAATTGACTCCACGCTTGCACGACTCGTTCGCCCCAAATACCAGCCCACGCCATGCCTGAAATGCAAAAAAACAACAGTACAATCGATATCCAACTACCCAATGTTCCATGAATGGTTCGAAAAAATGAGCGTTTTTTCTTAAGCGTGGTATTGTCATTAGGAATCAACATAGCTTTAACAGATTTACGTTTTTTCCACCACAAATACCAGCCCGTTAAAATCATTAAAATCGTTAAGGAAGCCGTGGTTTCTTGAATGTAGTCACCGACTCTGCCCAATAGCAAATCACTATGAATATCATCAAAGGTGTTATACAGATTACTATTCGTCGGTATACTCTTAACAATCTCGGCCGTATAAGGATTCACGGCTACCATATTGTCATGCCCTTCTGATACCACCTGAAACAAGGCCACGGTATCGCTCTCACGAGGGGCAATATATTTTATCAGTGTACTATCGGGCAACGTGCCCAGCGCATTTTTGGCTTGGGTAGCGACAGGCGCTTGAACCATCGATTCTGACGTAGGTACAGTCAAACGATCATTGTCTCGGCCTAAGGTATTGGACATGAGTATCATACCAAGTCCTGTGCACGCTAAAATAATTAAGAAAGGCGCTACAAACATGCCAGCATAAAAATGCCATCGCCATATCGTAAAATAGCGCTGATTATTGTCTGATTGAGGGGTTTGTCTGTTCATGGATATGACCTTTAACACTCTTTGGTTGCTCAATAAATGACCCAAACGTATTGATGATAACCACAGATACCGTGACTATCCTCTTATTTACGCCAGTCATCCTTTCTATATTTTAGCTACGGCTGCATGATACGAGAAAACGTATTCAAACACCACTATTCATAGCGAGTCACTTTTGTAACAGGTTGATTTTTAGTCCATTTGTATTATTAGATAATCCCCTCTTTATTTACTACATCCAATCAAGCAATGATGATTTACTATTATTTTTTAATGATAATAATAATCATTAGTGTTATTATCTACAGCAGTTACTCTGCTCAAAACAACCTGCCATATTCACCGATAACTTGCTAATAGGACATACGATGCGGTCTCCTGTCACCTCCAATTCCATTCAAAAAAAACGTCTCACTACGGCTGTACAAATTGGTTTAATCCTAAGTGTCAGTCATAGCGCTTATGCCGAAGATATACGAAGCAATATTGGAGACAATGAGACCGCCACACCATCGACCACCTTGGATACTATCGCTGTTTATGCTGACAGCTACCGCAGTACAGGTACAAAAACCGCATTAGATCCCAATGATGCACCAATGAGTTACACCAGAATTGATCAAGAATTATTACAAAAACGTCAGGCAGACAGCGTCAATGCCGCCCTGCGTTACGAGCCCGGTATCAGCGCTGAGAGCCGCGGAACGGTTTCTGTCTTTGATGAATACAATATCCGTGGGTTTAAGACGTATTCTAACTTTTATGATGGACTAAGACTGCCCTATGATGGCGCTTGGAATCTGATGCCGCAAGTAGATATCTATGCAACCGAGTCGGTCGAGGTGGTGAAAGGGCCAGCATCCTCATTGTATGGCTATGCATCACCGGGCGGTATGGTCAATCAAGTCGCCAAAACCCCAAAAAGCACCCAAGCATCTGAGGTGCAGCTACGACTTGGCAATCAAAACCTAAAAGAAGTTGGCGTGGATACGACAGGTCCTATCACAGACACGCTAAATTATCGCTTAGTAGCATTAAAGCGTAAAAAAGATGGTCAAATGCAGACCACTGAAGAAGAGCGTACTCTGGTTAACCCATCAATCGAGTGGCAACCGACAGAAGATGTCTCCGTGCTTGCCAATGTCTTTTATCAAGACGATCCAGAGATGGTGCCCTCTACGCCGCTGCCTGCTGTGGGCACTGTCTACAACGCCAGCTATGGGAAGCTGGGTAGCGATGCTTATGCAGGTGACAAATGGAATCGCTTTAGCAAAGAAGTGCTTATGCCAAGCGTCACTGTCAACTGGGATATCAATGACAAGCTAACCTTCAAGCACATATTGCGTTATACCGATGCCGAGGCGCAGCAGCGCAATATGTACAATAGTGGGTTTGTGAGTGGTAGTGATAAAATACTGAACCGCGTGGCCTACACCACCGATGAGAGCATGAATAACTGGACCACGGACAATCAGCTGGCTTATAAACTAGATACCGCCAATACATCGCACAATTTATTGTTCGGTGTAGAATATCAAGAGACAGACAGCACCGCGACTTACTATGATGCTGGAGCGGATGGCACACCAAATCTTGACTTGTCTCAGCCAGATTTTTCGCAGGTCAATGCGGATACTTTACCGCTAAATAACTATCGTCAGGATGAGAGTATCGAACAAAGCCAGCTTGGGTTTTATGTGCAAGACGAGATGAAATGGCAAGATTTGACGGTCGTCGCAGGTTTGCGTCATGATAACTTTGATAGTATTACTGATCAGACCAAAGCGTCTGCTGGTGCGATATATAGCGACCAAAAGATTGATAACGACGCATCAAAAACCAGTGGCCGTCTCGCTGCCATCTATGCCTTCGATAATGGCATATCGCCTTATGCAAGCTACTCGCAGTCATTTCAGCCTGTGGTCGGTAGTAACTTCATCACCAATAAGCCGTTCGAACCTACCACTGCCGATCAACTAGAAGCAGGTGTTAAGTATCTCTCTCCCAACCGAGCCACGCAAGGCACATTGGCGGTTTTTGATATCACCCAAAAAAACGTCGTCGTAGCTGATGAGATCAACTACAGAAGCCAAACGCAAACGGGCGAAATCCGCTCTAAAGGGTTTGAAGTTTCAGGCAATCACATGCTCAATGACTGGGTAGATGTTGCCGCAAGCTACAGTTATACCGATGCCGAAATCACAGCAGATGAATTCAACCCTGATGTGGTCGGTAATACGCCTGCGCAAACAGCTAAACATAAGGCCACACTATGGACAGATTATTATGCTACAGACAAGCTTACTCTAAACGCAGGCGTGCGTTATGAGGCCGGCATGCAGCTTGATAAACAAAACTCAGATCAATTGCCAAGTGTGACATTGGTAGACATTGGCGGTAATTATCAAATCAATCCCATGCTCACGGTTGGTGCTAGTATCAATAACTTGTTTGATAAAACCTACGTAGGTGCCTGTTATGACATCAATAATTGCTGGATGGGACCTGAACGACAAATGTCAGTCAGTCTAAAGGCCAATTTTTAATCCATACAAGCTGTCTATTTATTAACATGGCCTGCATAAAAACTGGTTTTATTATTGTCACACCGTCACAAGATAATAAGCAATACGCTTATCAATACCGTACCAAAAGAATCGTTACAAAAGAATCGTTACAAAAGAAGGAAACACCCATGGCAAAATATAATCCAAGAGTACTTGAAGTTATTCGTACGACCTACCTTACGCCAAATATGTGCCGAGTCACACTTGGCGGTGAGGAATTGATGGATTTTCCACTCGATCAAGAAAGTGCCTATATCAAACTCATTTTCCCTCAAGGCGAAGATAATAAACCATTAATGCGCACCTATACTGTCAGCGTCCAACGCGACAACGAGATAGATGTTGATTTTGCGCTGCACGATGTTGAAGGCCCTGCCTCCACTTGGGCACGAAACACTCAAATCGGTGACACAATACTAGTAGGTGGCCCTGGACCAAAAAAACTCATAAATAATGATGCCGATTGGTTTTTATTAATCGGTGATATGACTGCCCTACCTGCAATTACTGTCAATCTTGCCCAGCTCCCTGATGATGCGCGTGGCTATGCTGTCCTTGAAGTGACTACTGAGGCGGATCGTCAAGCTCTCAAAAAACCCGAAAACGTTGATATTCATTGGGTCATCAACGCTGAACCAAATGCAGAAAGCTGTCCATTACTTGAGCACACCAAAACGTTAACGTGGCTGACAGGAGAACCAGCGGTATGGGCGGCTTGTGAATTCCATAGTATGCGCGCGCTACGCCAGTTTTTTAAAGTCGAGCGTCCGATAGAAAAAACGCATTTATACATCTCAAGCTATTGGAAAGTCGACAATACCGAAGATCAGCACAAAATTGAGAAACGCAACGATGCAGAAAGCGCTGCCTAATAGGCGACGTTCTTTAGTGGCAGTGACCATACTCGTCATAACATTAGCAATCCCTTAAGCAATATGATGACATCATATACTCAGTCATATCGCTTAAGGGGTTTTTGGTTTAATAGGTATGTTTTATTTCTAAAACCACCATTTGTAATGGCTTATATCGATAGCAACGTGTGGCATTATTTGCTAACCTCATCTATAGCATCAAGGTATTGGCCGCACGCTATCATCTATAAAAGGTATCGTCATCTAATGATAATATTTCGTGAAAAATGGCTTTGGGCATTGTGCCTTGCGATATTGGTACATGTGGGTTTTTTCTTTATTTTTTATATGAATGTGAATAAAGAAGATTCCACACAAGTGAGCAACAGTCGTGTCGATACGGCCAAACCTTCCGTGACACCTAACATTCTAGATGACTTGCCACCTACCATTGCCAAAACCTATACTGCACCTGTTAAAAACTTAAATACCGTCAGCTCCAAAGATACGACAGAAATACCATCAACGACTCAGAAAAACCCCATCACATCTACACAGACAGACGACATAAGTGCTGCTAAAACAATGACAGAAGACGCTGTATTAACGTATACTAAGTCAGCCTCCACGCTTAAAGCGCGGGCCGAAAAAATCAAGCCGCCAAGTCCCGATACAGATGAGATGTCTGCGTCTATACCATCGGACAATATCGAGGCGCTAGAGAGTATCAAAACCCGTGCTGGTTTGTTGTCTATCGACGTGCCGACCCAGCAGCCCACTATCAAAATAGACAAAGACTATCTCTCGGCAAAATCTGAAGTAGAAGACATCAATAGCCAATTGAGCGCCGCCATTAATGAAGTTAAAAACCGCAATCAGCAAAAAATAGATGAGACGCAGCGGTTAAGAAATGGTGTTGTTACCAGTGAAAATCAAAGCGCCAATCAGGTATTTGAACAAGAGCGTCAAGATGACTCACTCTAGAGATGATTACAACATTGCCTTTATAGTAAAACCCCAGTTATTTACTGGGGTTTTATCATTTGCGCGCTAAAGGTTTATCAACCCTTTATTACCGCTCCCCCATGCCTTCTGATAAGGTTTTAGTAATAGGTTTGGTGAGATAAGACAATACCGTACGCTCCATCGCTTTGATATCGACAGAAGCTGTCATACCAGGCTTGATGACGATCTCATCTTCCCGACCTTCAAACTCAGCACCAGTAATAACAACCAATACCCGATAGTAAGGCTCTTCACCTTTAGGCGTTTTCTCTATCAAAGTATCTGGGCTGATGTAACTTACCGTGCCATTCATAGCCCCAAAGATTGAATAATCATAGGCATCGAGCTTGACGGTCGCACTTTGTCCTTCTTGTACATAAGCAATATCGGCAGGACTGACTTTTGCATCAATCACTAGATCACTGCTGGTCGGCAATATTTGCATGATGGTTTCGCCTGGTTTTACCACACCGCCAATGGTTGTCACGTTAATATTATTGATTTTACCCTCTGTCGGTGACAGCAGACGCTTTTCTTCTAATACTTGTAGACTGTCTCGCAGAACCTCAATCTCGGTATCTAGCTCTTCTTGTGCTTTGGTCATCTCAGCTTGAGCTTCTTCAAAATACTTATTGCGCTTGTTATTGATTTGCGCTTCGATGTCAGCGACTTGACGACTCAGCTTTATAATATCTGCTTGACTGACATCACCGTACTTCAATAACGGCTCATTCATCTTAAGCTCTTGTCTTGCCAGCACGAGCATTTTTTCAAGTGAAGAAACCTCTTCGTTAATAGCTTGCCGGCGACGATTATAGAGCGCGGTTTGGTTCTGTACATATTCTGGATAGTTTTTAACTTCTTTTGGAAAGACCAAAGGCGTCTCAAAAATCTCTGCGTTTAGACGTGATAATTTAGCTTTTAACGCGGCTGTCTTAGAAGCAGAGTTATCAACCGCCGCTTTGGCACGCTCTTCTTCTAAAACCACAAGTAGCTGTCCTGCTTTTACTTCCTGACCTTCCACAACCGCCAGCTCTGTCAATATCCCCCCTTCTGACGCTTGAATCTCTTGCGTGCGCGCGCTAGCAATCACGGTCGCTTTGGCACGTGTGACTTGATCAATCTTAGCAAAGGACGCCCATACAAGTAGCGTTATCATACCAACTAAAGCAATCCAAATATTCAGTCTTGAACGACCAACCTTAAGTTTTGTGGGCGTATATTTATAGTCTGCCATCTCTACTTACCTTGAGCGTGCATTGAAGTTTTGGTGGGGATAGGTTTGATGGTAGTGGTTTGGCTCTCTGCTTGACTCGCTTGTGCTTTTGTACGCTCATTTTTCCTCAATCCATCAAGCACGACTTGTTTTGGACCATCCATAATAATACGTTGATTGTCCATGATAATCAGACGATCAACCAATTCTAGTAGCGCTGTTTTGTGTGTCGATACAATGAATGTCTGACCCTCGTTCAATGCTTGCTTCAGTACCTGCAAGCAGCGCTGCTCTTGTCTGTTGTCCATAGAGGCTGTCGGTTCATCGAGTAAAAACACATTGGGTTTGGTTAAAAGCAGGCGCGTGAATGCAACGAGCTGTTTTTGTCCGCCTGATAAGCCGCGACCGCCTTCACTGATCGGCAAATCCAAACCACTTGAATGACTGGAGACCAGATTTATCAGCCCTGTCTTCATCAAGGCGTCTTGCAGTACATCGTCATCAGGTGCCGCCATTCCTATCAATAAGTTCTCTCTTAATGTGCCTTGGAACAATCGATGGTCTTGCTGCAAATACCCCAAACACTCACTCAGGGTTTCGCGGCTGATTTGATGCATATCCAACCCGTCTAACAATATCTGTCCTTTGGTAGGTGCGTATAACCCAGCCAATACTTTTAGCAAAGTAGACTTTCCTGATCCTATGGGTCCAAGAATGGCAATGCGCTCACCGGGGCGAATGGTCAGGTTGTTAATGTTAATAGCAGCCCTGTCATTGTCTTTATAGTTGAAGACCAAATTGTCGCATTGATAAAAACCATTAATACGACTGGGTGACAGAGGATAAGCGACGCCATGGTTGTCTTGCTCAAGCTCAAACAAGGCTTCGATATTGAGTTTGGCGGCTTTCGCATGCGAGTACTGAACCAACAGACTGGGCAACGTCATCACTGGCGCCAGCACTCGACCACCCAATATCGAGCAGGCAATCAGTCCACCCATGGTCATATCGCCTTGTATCACCACAAACGAGCCGACGATCACGATCCCTACATAGCTGACTTGTTGCAGCATTTGGGTAAAATACGTGAGATTGTCATTGGTGTGCTTCATGTCCAAATCGTTTTTGATCGTCACATTCATCACATCAAGCCAGCGTGACAAAAACTTCCAATTGCCTGCCCCTGCTTTTATCGTCTCAACCCCTTCTACCGCCTCTACCAATAAGCCTGTTTTATAATAAGATGCCGTCGCGCCTTCAGCAGCAATCGCATCAATACGTTTACGCGCAGACAAGCCCATTACTATCGCAATCACAGCTGCAATCACAGGGACGACAGCCACCAGAGGTGAGCCAATAAAGGCCACCAAACTGACAAAAATAATGGTCATCGGCAGATCGACCAACCCAAATAAAGTACTTGCCGTAAAAAAACTGCGTACTTGCTCATAGCCGCGTAGCTGCGCTGCCATAGAGCCCACCGACCCTGGCATCTGATCGATACGCACTTTAAGCAGGCGCTGAAACACTTCGCGAGACAAATACTGATCGAGTCCCACAACGACCTTATCCATAATTCTCGACCGTGAGAATTTCATAAAGGCTTCAAAAAGAATAATAAGAAACACACCACTGGCTAAGATAATGAGCGTATATTCACTGCGCGTTGGAATCACTCGATCATAAACTTGCATAGAGAATAGCGACACCGCTAATGCCAATACATTAATCAAAAATGTCGCGATAACCGCTTCAATCAAAATGCCTTTGTAATTGCCCAAATCTGACTTAAGCAACTCAGAAAAAGACACTTTGCGCTGTTTGGCAGGGTCATTTTTCAAGCGGATTTTTAAGATTAATGACAGCTCATCGGCGCGTGTGTGAACATGATTTTTTTCTTGACGAAAATTCCAACTTTTTTGTGGTGTCTGACCGTCGATGACACCCCACCCTAGTTCAGGATGATAGGCCAACAATGGTAAAAAAGCGGCGTCCGGCTGCTCTAGTATTTCTGGCATATCGGTAATACCAATACCTTCCAAGACCGCAATAATGCCGCCCCCTTCACGAATACTTTGGTTATTTTTGGGGTGCTCACTATGCTGTTTGACGACATCGTTCAGACGTATGTTATCGACTGGATATCCCTGTTGACTCAGCAAATGCTTGATGGCATCTACGAGGCTTGAGGTCAGCTCACTCTGCTCAAGCGTGTTTTGCTCATCATGATGAACTAAAGCTGCTTTCGTCGGTTTCAAGTTTGAACTCATATTCATCACTTATTTAATATTTGGGACAGCCATATAATTATTAGTAGCCCGATTATTTTGGTATTGTTATTTTCTTTGGTTGATATTATTCCCTTCAACGATAGGCGTAATACTATAGTCATCGTTTAACATGATACGTTCACCTTTATTCAGGCTTTCTTCTACATCAGCAGGCAGTCTGATTTCTATGTATTCTTCATTGAGATCTGACACGTCTGGCTGATAGCCCAAGCTTTGGCTGGTTCTTTTTTTATCCTGTTTGCTTATCCATTCTCTGACAGGATCTGTCGGCCTAAATAACGCCACAGGCTGACGGTTGTGCCCAAACTGCTGCCATTGCATCGTACCGAAATCCACTTGTAGACGATGAAATGCACCCAATATGTCTGCACGCGTTTGCACCAGTTGCACTTTATAATCATTGTGTTCACGAACGGCGTTCAACACTTCAAGCCATGATTTACGGCCAGCAATGAACTGTCTACGATAAGAGTTGACGACAATCTGCGCGCCTGCCACAGCAGCAATCAACGAATTTTCTCTGTCTTTTGCACTTACAAACTGCTGATACTGAACCTGAATATTCTCAATCACCTGACGGCGTGAGGCTTCTTGTGTTTGCACTAAGCTATTGACCTGTGCTTGAGAGGCTCGTGCCAATGCAAGATTAGAAAACCCAGCACCAGGCGCATAACTCAATCCTAGTGAAAACTTGCCGTCATTTTCATTATCGTCATGATAATAAGCGTGCTCGTATTGAGCATAAACGGTAGGATATCGAGCGGCTTGCTGTGACTCGACGCCTTGTTTGGCAGATTCGATTTGAAAATGTTCTTTGACGATAACGGGGTTATAAAAGCTGGCTTTTTCGAATGCCATTTTTTCGAAGTTGACAGATTGTTGTTTGGCTTGATTGACCAATACTTTGATATCAGGAAGACTCATGGCGCTCATTTGCGATATAGGCTGACCGATGATCTGCTCAAGTCTCGCCGCTGCGATACGTTGCTGCTCTCCAGCTGCTTGATAAGCCGTTTGTTCTTGCAAGATGCGGTTGGTCACAAGATCCAGCTCAATGCGAGCAGAAACACCTTGCCCCACGCGGCGCTGCATCATAGCCTCAAATTCGCTTAGCTCTTTTAAGGCTTCAGAATGAACATTTTGTTTTGCAATGGCTTGGATATAGCTTTGCCACGCATCAATCGTTGTTTTGGCGACGAGGTTTTGTTGTTCGTAGATATATTCTGTGGCTGCTTTATCATCAAATATGGCTTGATTGACATCGGCTGTCAGCTTGCCACCCGTCCATAAAGGCTGGCGAATAGACACTTGTGAGATAAAATCATTGTCTCTATCGTAGCCTGAGCTCACACTGGGTGTCGGTAAAAGGTTTAGCTTTGCTGCATTGATGCCTTCTGTAGTGGCTTGCTGATTGGCTCTTGCCGAGCCTACCAAAGGATGAGTCTGAATGGCTTGAGTAATCAAACTGTCTACCCGTAGATCCTGTACTGCGGCTTGCGCTGTCATAGTAAAACACGTACCAATTATTAAAAGCGTCACATAATGGCAACGTAACAGCCGATCGCATAACTGGTTTTTGTTTGACGATTTTTTCATATTAAGTTTCAGTAGCTAGCCCTATAAAAATACGCTTGATTAAGTGTTTAGCTTTTGTGTGTTAAACCTTACTAAAACTTAGAGTATAAAACAATCATATACTGGCTAAAGAAATGTTTAAAGTAATAAATCAACCGAGATTGGGCCTAATATCAGATAGGTATAGAGATATACGGAGGATAGAAAAATTAATACGAAGTAAGCCGATGAATCTATAGAAGTTTAAGCAGCATTTTTTATTTTTAGTCATAGGGTTGCAGATTCAATTATCAGCATTCTATTTTTGTAGAAAATCAAATTTATCAGTAATCGTAAGTATTTTAGGATGGTAATTATGAAATGAGACTTATATGCCATTTATTGAATAAATGCATGCCGAATATTGGAGGGAACAATAAAAGCTCATAAAATGAAACACCGCTTTTTAATGAGAAAAAATTAAAGCGGTGTTGGTCGTAAAACTTAAACGTCAATAATTGGAGTAATCAAACCTCAACATATAGGAGATCTGATAAATTGGTAAACCTCTATAAGAATCACTCAAAATTTATGTTCGTACAATAGGTTAAACACACATCTCTATTATTCTTTCAGACAATGCATAGCAAGTCTCTCGATTTTCAGCCTCCAAAACAATACTAATGTAATGAACGTCCTTATCCACCCAGTAATTGATTAAATTAGAGCCGATACCAACCAAATTGCCCATTTTTAATCCTTTAATATTTGTATAAGAAGGCAGCCATTTATAGCAAATATCTAGTAATAGCGATCATTGATACCATTAAACTTTAACAAATAGTCATGAACCTCTTCTTGTTTTTATTAACTTTATTATGATTGATAAGAGAATACAGCCTACCCTACTAATTAATCGTAATTTTGATATCATGAGCCTGATAATTAAATAAGTTTATAAAATACTTTTAAATATAACTCCTGTCTTACCAAAGTCACTATCACGACTAGAACCTTTGAATAAAATGACATCGTCAGGACTTACTTTTTGCTTCAAAAATTTTGCAAGTGCTTCCGCGTTATTAAAATGAGGTCCAAGGATTGTATCGGGCAGTTTCGCCCTTAGCCATTTCATCTCTTTTCCATGGGTTAATACCAGATCAGGATCACTTTGTAATACTGGTTGAGCTAAGGCTTCGTGGATATCTTGTGACTTATCACCAAGGTGCACAATACGACCAAGAACAAATATCTTTTTATTGTAGCTCGATATCGCAGATCCTTGAATGTCAGTGCCTTTATCATACGCATCCCTAAAGGAGCTGTCCTTAAAAATAGTAAAAGCATTCACCATCGAATCGTATTCAGCATTAAAGCTATCATCGATTATATTGATAACTCCTTGAGCATACTGAAATTTTTCAATCTGTAGCCTTCGTTCAGTTGTCTTATAATGCTCCATGGCATAGCAAGCAGCTTTTTTATTAAATCCTATAGCATAAATGACGGCAAAAGCTGCAATCGCATTTTTTGCCATTCCTATAGATGGTATCGGCAAATTGAATTCAAAATCTCCTTCGTCCGTTTCTAGTTTTATGTGACTAGATTCTAGTGACAACTCAATACTTTTAACACGGATCTGCGCTTGTGGATGATCCCCGTAAATGACCACTCGCTTGCTATATTTTTGAGCATAATAAAACACTTGCTCAAAAAGAGGTAAGTGCGCACCGACAACGGCTATCGCATTTCGGCTTAAGCCATTGAATATCTGCGTCTTATATTTCATCGTGTGCTCAAGAGATTTGACCTGCTGAGTCTGTGAATAGCCAATCTCAGTGACTAGAGCGACGTCAGGCCGAATAAACTGAGTTATCGGACCTCTTTTCATCCATAAAGCACTTTGCGCTACCTCTATTATCGCTGCGTCATGATGCGGTGATAAGCTAGCTAGCGAACCAAGGGCCCCTACTCTAGAGTTATAATTATCAAGAGAGGTTAACACTTTACTATCGGCCATCATCTGTTCCAACATCTCACAAGTGCTTGACTTACCTACTGTTCCAGTGACCGCTATCACTGGCTTAGAAAAACGAGATCGAGCGGCAATTCCCAACTCCATCCAAGCTTTTATTGGGTCTGCGACCTGCAATATTGGAAAATCCTTTTTTAACCCTTTTATAGGATGATCAACTATCGCACCTACTAAATCATTTTGAAGTCCCAATATATCTTGATGCCTATCAAACGGTTTTGGTTTTTTCGTAGAGTTTTCATGAGAAGCTCGATTATCATTAGTATTACCTACAAACATCACTCGACCAGCAGCTAAACTAACGTGCTTTTTACCAGCGACTAGAGAATCTACATACCAACCTTTGGGAGGGGCTACTAACCATTTACCACGAGTAATTGACGCAATTTGCTCTGCATTCCATGTACCCTTAGTGTGATTCTCATAAACCTTATCAAGAAACGCTTGGCGATAATGCATATGCTCTGCTAAGTTATCGGCATATCTTACTTTATGAGTATGTAGCACATATTCAAATGGGAGCTCAACAAAGCTATGGCGCTTATACTTATCAATAATGCTAACTTCTAGCTGTACATTACCATCTTCCCAAGCCGTTTTATAAGGAGGACGTAGTCCATAGAAATCACGGTATACCTTACCAGGCTCCCAATGTGAGGTTGGGATCAGCCAGTCACAAGGATCATGATCGCTGCCAATACCCCATGGACGCATCTTATTAGTTTGAAAGATAGGCTTCGCTCTAAAGTGTATGCGTATATCATCAGCGACTGCTTTGGTTATCTGCCAAAAGCTCTCAACCCATAGCATCCGGCGACGATTAAAAAAGTAAGGATGAGTTCTGATACCAACCAGCTGTATAACTCCAAAACCAATAGGCGCTATGCGAGCATCTTCTGGAATTTCATCAATGATTAGATCATTACGTGTTTTGGCAGACCACTTAGAATAATCAACATCATTCTTTTGATTATCCAAGACTGGGTTTGGATATACTTTTCGATCATTGCTAATTTGTCTAGCTAAACTAGGCTCAATAGCAATAGATAAATGACCATCTTCATACAGACTCGGTGTCGTTCCCATCGCTATACACATCGATGCAAAATCACGGCTCACCGCCATTGCTTGCTCACCAGTAACAGTTTGTGTTTGACCATATCCTACATACATAGGGTAGAAATTTACTCGCTCAATACCCCTAAGCCCAATCTCCAAATGGAAGACTCCACCGGCTTTAGAGTTAACTTTAGAAACGGCTGCGTCAAAAAGCAAATCTCCTGCGTCATGTATTATAGGCTTGGACTTATAAACCTCTATACCTTGTAGCTGATGGGCAGAAGCACCTAGGACTGCATCAGCACCTGCATCTATTAATCGATGTCCAATTTCAATTTCATTATTGTCAGGTGTAGCACGGCCATTATCTCCCCAATGAACAGAAACTAGAATTAAGTCTGCGGCTTCTTTTGCCGATTTAAACAAACTCGTGTAAGTTTCTGTCCATAGCTGATGACTTTTCGGATCAAGATAAGCCGCACCCGCTATCTTGTTCGTAGCGGCAAAATACTCAATAGTCGAATCCACATTAAACAATGAGATTTTAATACCATTAGGTAGTTGATGAAAAATAGGAGCAAATGCCTCTTCTTTAGTATAGCCAGTTCCTACAGAAATAATTCCTGTCGCTTGTAGTATTTCTTTTTGCTGCATTAATGCTTTCGGTCCATAATCACCGCTATGATTATTCGCACATGCGACAGCATTTACACCAGCATGACGCAGTATCTCTACCATTTTAGGAAGTGCACGATAGTAATAGGGTCCACCCTCGCCCTTAACTCTACCCTGTTCACCTAAAGTAGAAACCACACATTCTAAGTTGACGATCGTAAAATTAGCCTTTCTTAATGCTGCTATATTCAACACATTCTCTAAACCATAAAGCTTGGTCAAATAATGTTGCCGACGACCTAAATTAACATCTCCACCCCATGCAACAGTAGAAATATTAGTACCTGCTTGTACTACTGGTTTAATTTCCAACTCGACTCTTTTCTCAGCTTTTAAGTTTGGCTTAGGGTAGATATTACTATTTAATAACTCATAGTAAGCAATCATTCCTGATAAATAGTGCTCCACATCATCAATGCGCACTCTGAACGAATGATGACGAATAAAAAACCCATGCAAAATAGTCTGCGGTGCTTTATAAAACATCGCCATCTCAGGAAAGAAAAAACCATTCATTAAATGATTGGCACGCGCATGTAAGGCCTGATAAAAATGCTGAGTATCAAAACCTATTAATACGTCATGAAACTCTGGGTGCTCGTCTAATGTCAGCAGCATCTTATGAAATGCCATCGACAGCTCAAGCAGGGTCGGAAACGTGGTGATACGATTTTTGATAAAATCGGTATAGCCTGCGATGTTATTGACCGCAAACTGAAAATATTTTTTTTCAGGTTTATGAATCACCAGCTCATTTGAGCAGTAAGAGAGCCAATGGTCATGAGCGCGGTGGTGCTTGGCTTCGATAAAATAATCAAAAGCTCGAGTCACACAATTCAGCCAGCGCTCATCTTTGGTCAAGCCATATAAACGCATCAGTGCAAATGCGGCCTCTCCATCATAATAAATGATGCGATGTTTTGCTTTTAAGGTTAAGTCTTTATGCAATACATGGACAAAGCTACCATCTTCTTGCTGCATCTCAGTGATGCCTAGCGCTAACTTATTGGCCAAATCACGGTATTCATTTGCCAATGGTGTGTCTGCAAATACCTGTAAATATTTAACCAACGCCAATATTGCGACTGCATTGGCGCCCAGTTTGATCTCGCCACCCGTATCTATTACATACGCTTTGTCATCATAGGTGTGAATCAATTGATGAGTCAGATAACTCATTGCGCCATCAATATTGTTCTGCATCTCAGTCAAACTTAACTTGGCAGGCGCGGCTATATTTACGCTATCAAAGCTGTTCAAACTACTGAAATCATGAAAACCGCGGCAGGCTTCATAGCCCTCAATCAGTGCATAAGTACTACTGGCGTGACGCAAGCTATTGTAAGTATTTATTTTGCGATCAAAGCAAGGAAAATATCCATAAACGTATTGGCCCGAAGGCTGGACTTGTCTGGCTAAGTACTGCGTGGAATGCTCGATGATAGGTTGAGTGGTGGCAGCCGATAGTGGCAACAGCTTGCGGTGACCTTTGAAGCGCGGCTGTGTATCGAGATTATGGCAATCACCCGTATCGCCATCGATAAACACACCCGCTGTGTTAAAGCTGATTACTACTAAATCCTCACGAAAATTAGGTAATTGGCTGCTACCATGGCGCGCTTTAAAGTAGACATCGAGGTTGGTGGTATTTACCTGTGCATGAGCTACGGTATTTCCTGCATAGAGACAAGCGTTGGCATTTAGCTCTGTTTCTGTCAGCAATAACCACGGCTCACGTATGCCTTCAAACGCAATACCTGAGCGATAATAGTTTCTTTTAAAGCGTTTTAAATCTTGCTGTAGATCTGCCCACGTTGTGAATGTTGCCTGATGCAGCCACTCAAGTCTCAACCACACAATTGGTGCGTCAAACTTTGCTGAGAGCTTGTCTATTTTTGCGTGAATGATAGGTAGTATTTTTTCAAAATTTGCAAAGCGATTGGCGCTATCGGTTTTATCTGCTTTTATCAAGTCATTGATAATGAAAGTAACTATTTTGGCTTTTTTATGACCATCAGAGAGCGATAGAACAAAAGTATAAGGTAAAGTATCTGTCCTATTGCCCTTTATATTATTTTTATTGTCTATATGAGCAATATGAGTTTGTATCCAATTGTCATAAATGGCTGGAAGATTTTGTTTTAGATGACTCATCAAGCGCTTTATTTTTATAGGCTCATCCATGTTTTTATCATCCTTTTCATTTTTTAATGCAGTTATTTAATCAACGTAAATATAAGGCAATTATATTGAATCGCTATTTTTGGCTATCTCTTAACTATATTTGAAAAATTAGAAATACGATATAAAAAACGCCCTCATTTCGAGAGCGTTTTGAATATATAAATACAATTACCGAATATTAGATAACGTTTGTAATATTCGTATCAATGTACATCTGAGTAGATATATCACTGTCTAATTGCCATACATTATATGCATGTCCACCAGTATCTGTGACATCCACTCCTGTATCGAACCAACTTGAAGGGTTACTAGCGCCATCTGTATCACTAAGGTCATCGCCAGCGCCGCCTAAATCAACGGTATCATCACTATCACCTTTGATATAAAGAGTAGAGCTTATATCTTCAGCTGCCACGTTCAAGGTATTCGCACCCAAACCACTGATATCGATGATATCAAGCGTTTCAGGTTGCATAAGATCCGCTAAGCTAATCACTTGATCTGCGCCCTCAAAACTTAGAACATCAAGTCCTTCACTTGAGAAAGTCAATGATGTATCAGGTAGCTCGATAGTGTCATCACTGCTATCATCAGCAAATATAAAACTATCATCGAATGGCATACTATCTGCAGTAACTGGCGCTGGAGCAGGCCAATCACTCGTAATATTAATGGTCAGTGTGGCTGTATCGGTATTATTAAAATCATCAACTATCGTATACTCAAACTGATCCACTTGATTGATAACATTAACATTACCATCAGGGGTATAGAAATACGAACCATCTGGTTTGATCGTAAGCGTACCGAAGTCGCCGTCTATGAGGGTAGCACCAGTAACAGCTACACCATCAACTGATGAAACAACAGTCGATAAAGTTACATCATCATTGTCACTGATAACATTGCCAACCGCAGCTTGCGAACCATAAGTGCCTGGTACATCTGGATCAATCTCAGTCACGATGGCTTTTATCGTATGATTTGGTACCACACCAAGAAGTCCACCAGCTCTACCATTAATACGATAGTTACCTGCTTCTAGACCATCTATAGAGAAGCGTGTAGCATCACCAAGGATACCAATGACTTCAATTAAGCTGCCACCTGAAGAGCTATCTATAGTTTCCCAAGTACCATTAGCCCTCTGCTTCTGTAGAATAACGGTAGCACTGTCAAGAATACTTATTCCGCCTGCTGTTATAGCAATATCAGCAGAACCTACATTGCCTGCAGCAATGTCAAACGAAACGCTCGTATTCGTGAAACCAGTCAATGCTGTGTCAGAATCTTGAAGATTCTCGACAGTTGTCAAAGGCTCAACAATCAATTTGGTACCTGCTATATCATCCACTGCATCAATTGGGAAATTGACCGCTGGATAATCACTATTGATGCCCACGGTAAGTGTTGCGCTGTCGGTGCTACTAGTGATCGGATCAACAATGATATATACGAACTCGTCCATCTGTCCAATTTCACTAACAGTCGAGTTTGGCGTATAAGTATACGCACCATCAGAGTTGATGATTAAAGTACCATGGTCACCTATGATAGTAGTGTTACCAGTAGAATTAACTGGCTGACCATTAACCTCTGTGACTATGGTCGATTGCGTTGCAACGTCATTATCATCAATGACATTACCAGTGGCAGCTTCCGTAGTGATCGTGCCAACCACTGATGGATCAGTCTCAGTGATGATTGCCCTAATAGTACCAGTTTCTAGCACACCAATTAGTCCACCAACATTACCGTTGATACGGTATTCACCCGCTGGGAGATCTTCTATCCTAAAGCCTGCTCCCTCACCAAAGAGACCAAGTACGTTGATCAAGCCAATATTACTAGAATTGGCGACGTTAACGTAGTTACCACTAGCATCTTTCACTTGCAGAACCAAGCTACTTCTATCGACAATTTCAGCTAAACCACCTCCAGACAAGGTAATTACTGCCGTACCTGTACTGCCTTCAGCGATATCAAAGCTAACTGTAGGTCTAGCATTACCTATGCCTAACACGTTTATGAGTGAGGCAGCTGTGTTTTGTAGATTCTCAGTAGTCGTCACTGGCGTAACGATAATTTCTGCTGTATCAAAATCGTCCACTGCATCTATACTGACAGGCGCTGTGATATCACCCACAGTGGCACTGATTGTGGCTATCGGACTGGTGTTACCCGCCTGATCGGTCACGCTTGCGGTGACCGTCAATACCTCACCTTCTGCAGGCGGCGTCACGGCGGTGTCATAGCCGTTATCAAGCATGTCTTGGGTTACTGGGATTTCTAACCCGTTTACAGTGAGGGTGTCACCCACCAAAGCATTGATCGGTAAGCTCACATTCACGATCACATCGCCATCTTCATTCAAGTCAAAGCCATTGATGGTGTCATCATCATTGCCAATCACCACAGCTGGGATGCCTGGCGCTGTGATATCACCCACAGTGGCACTGATTGTGGCTATCGGACTGGTGTTACCCGCCTGATCGGTCACGCTTGCGGTGACCGTCAATACCTCACCTTCTGCAGGCGGCGTCACGGCGGTGTCATAGCCGTTATCAAGCATGTCTTGGGTTACTGGGATTTCTAACCCGTTTACAGTGAGGGTGTCACCCACCAAAGCATTGATCGGTAAGCTCACATTCACGATCACATCGCCATCTTCATTCAAGTCAAAGCCATTGATGGTGTCATCATCATTGCCAATCACCACAGCTGGGATGCCTGGCGCTGTGATATCACCCACAGTGGCACTGATTGTGGCTATCGGACTGGTGTTACCTGCCTGATCGGTCACGCTTGCGGTGACCGTCAATACCTCACCTTCTGCAGGCGGCGTCACGGCGGTGTCATAGCCGTTATCAAGCATGTCTTGGGTTACTGGGATTTCTAACCCGTTTACAGTGAGGGTGTCACCCACCAAAGCATTGATCGGTAAGCTCACATTCACGATCACATCGCCATCTTCATTCAAGTCAAAGCCATTGATGGTGTCATCATCATTGCCAATCACCACAGCTGGGATGCCTGGCGCTGTGATATCACCCACAGTGGCACTGATTGTGGCTATCGGACTGGTGTTACCCGCCTGATCGGTCACGCTTGCGGTGACCGTCAATACCTCACCTTCTGCAGGCGGCGTCACGGCGGTGTCATAGCCGTTATCAAGCATGTCTTGGGTTACTGGGATTTCTAACCCGTTTACAGTGAGGGTGTCACCCACCAAAGCATTGATCGGTAAGCTCACATTCACGATCACATCGCCATCTTCATTCAAGTCAAAGCCATTGATGGTGTCATCATCATTGCCAATCACCACAGCTGGGATGCCTGGCGCTGTGATATCACCCACAGTGGCACTGATTGTGGCTATCGGACTGGTGTTACCCGCCTGATCGGTCACGCTTGCGGTGACCGTCAATACCTCACCTTCTGCAGGCGGCGTCACGGCGGTGTCATAGCCGTTATCAAGCATGTCTTGGGTTACTGGGATTTCTAACCCGTTTACAGTGAGGGTGTCACCCACCAAAGCATTGATCGGTAAGCTCACATTCACGATCACATCGCCATCTTCATTCAAGTCAAAGCCATTGATGGTGTCATCATCATTGCCAATCACCACAGCTGGGATGCCTGGCGCTGTGATATCACCCACAGTGGCACTGATTGTGGCTATCGGACTGGTGTTACCCGCCTGATCGGTCACGCTTGCGGTGACCGTCAATACCTCACCTTCTGCAGGCGGCGTCACGGCGGTGTCATAGCCGTTATCAAGCATGTCTTGGGTTACTGGGATTTCTAACCCGTTTACAGTGAGGGTGTCACCCACCAAAGCATTGATCGGTAAGCTCACATTCACGATCACATCGCCATCTTCATTCAAGTCAAAGCCATTGATGGTGTCATCATCATTGCCAATCACCACAGCTGGGATGCCTGGCGCTGTGATATCATCCACAGTGGCACTGATTGTGGCTATCGGACTGGTGTTACCCGCCTGATCGGTCACGCTTGCGGTGACCGTCAATACCTCACCTTCTGCAGGCGGCGTCACGGCGGTGTCATAGCCGTTATCAAGCATGTCTTGGGTTACTGGGATTTCTAACCCGTTTACAGTGAGGGTGTCACCCACCAAAGCATTGATCGGTAAGCTCACATTCACGATCACATCGCCATCTTCATTCAAGTCAAAGCCATTGATGGTGTCATCATCATTGCCAATCACCACAGCTGGGATGCCTGGCGCTGTGATATCACCCACAGTGGCACTGATTGTGGCTATCGGACTGGTGTTACCTGCCTGATCGGTCACGCTTGCGGTGACCGTCAATACCTCACCTTCTGCAGGCGGCGTCACGGCGGTGTCATAGCCGTTATCAAGCATGTCTTGGGTTACTGGGATTTCTAACCCGTTTACAGTGAGGGTGTCACCCACCAAAGCATTGATCGGTAAGCTCACATTCACGATCACATCGCCATCTTCATTCAAGTCAAAGCCATTGATGGTGTCATCATCATTGCCAATCACCACAGCTGGGATGCCTGGCGCTGTGATATCACCCACAGTGGCACTGATTGTGGCTATCGGACTGGTGTTACCTGCCTGATCGGTCACGCTTGCGGTGACCGTCAATACCTCACCTTCTGCAGGCGGCGTCACGGCGGTGTCATAGCCGTTATCAAGCATGTCTTGGGTTACTGGGATTTCTAACCCGTTTACAGTGAGGGTGTCACCCACCAAAGCATTGATCGGTAAGCTCACATTCACGATCACATCGCCATCTTCATTCAAGTCAAAGCCATTGATGGTGTCATCATCATTGCCAATCACCACAGCTGGGATGCCTGGCGCTGTGATATCACCCACAGTGGCACTGATTGTGGCTATCGGACTGGTGTTACCTGCCTGATCGGTCACGCTTGCGGTGACCGTCAATACCTCACCTTCTGCAGGCGGCGTCACGGCGGTGTCATAGCCGTTATCAAGCATGTCTTGGGTTACTGGGATTTCTAACCCGTTTACAGTGAGGGTGTCACCCACCAAAGCATTGATCGGTAAGCTCACATTCACGATCACATCGCCATCTTCATTCAAGTCAAAGCCATTGATGGTGTCATCATCATTGCCAATCACCACAGCTGGGATGCCTGGCGCTGTGATATCACCCACAGTGGCACTGATTGTGGCTATCGGACTGGTGTTACCTGCCTGATCGGTCACGCTTGCGGTGACCGTCAATACCTCACCTTCTGCAGGCGGCGTCACGGCGGTGTCATAGCCGTTATCAAGCATGTCTTGGGTTACTGGGATTTCTAACCCGTTTACAGTGAGGGTGTCACCCACCAAAGCATTGATCGGTAAGCTCACATTCACGATCACATCGCCATCTTCATTCAAGTCAAAGCCATTGATGGTGTCATCATCATTGCCAATCACCACAGCTGGGATGCCTGGCGCTGTGATATCACCCACAGTGGCACTGATTGTGGCTATCGGACTGGTGTTACCCGCCTGATCGGTCACGCTTGCGGTGACCGTCAATACCTCACCTTCTGCAGGCGGCGTCACGGCGGTGTCATAGCCGTTATCAAGCATGTCTTGGGTTACTGGGATTTCTAACCCGTTTACAGTGAGGGTGTCACCCACCAAAGCATTGATCGGTAAGCTCACATTCACGATCACATCGCCATCTTCATTCAAGTCAAAGCCATTGATGGTGTCATCATCATTGCCAATCACCACAGCTGGGATGCCTGGCGCTGTGATATCACCCACAGTGGCACTGATTGTGGCTATCGGACTGGTGTTACCTGCCTGATCGGTCACGCTTGCGGTGACCGTCAATACCTCGCCTTCTGCAGGCGGCGTCACGGCGGTGTCATAGCCGTTATCAAGCATGTCTTGGGTTACTGGGATTTCTAACCCGTTTACAGTGAGGGTGTCACCCACCAAAGCATTGATCGGTAAGCTCACATTCACGATCACATCGCCATCTTCATTCAAGTCAAAGCCATTGATGGTGTCATCATCATTGCCAATCACCACAGCTGGGATGCCTGGCGCTGTGATATCACCCACAGTGGCACTGATTGTGGCTATCGGACTGGTGTTACCTGCCTGATCGGTCACGCTTGCGGTGACCGTCAATACCTCACCTTCTGCAGGCGGCGTCACGGCGGTGTCATAGCCGTTATCAAGCATGTCTTGGGTTACTGGGATTTCTAACCCGTTTACAGTGAGGGTGTCACCCACCAAAGCATTGATCGGTAAGCTCACATTCACGATCACATCGCCATCTTCATTCAAGTCAAAGCCATTGATGGTGTCATCATCATTGCCAATCACCACAGCTGGGATGCCTGGCGCTGTGATATCATCCACAGTGGCACTGATTGTGGCTATCGGACTGGTGTTACCCGCCTGATCGGTCACGCTTGCGGTGACCGTCAATACCTCACCTTCTGCAGGCGGCGTCACGGCGGTGTCATAGCCGTTATCAAGCATGTCTTGGGTTACTGGGATTTCTAACCCGTTTACAGTGAGGGTGTCACCCACCAAAGCATTGATCGGTAAGCTCACATTCACGATCACATCGCCATCTTCATTCAAGTCAAAGCCATTGATGGTGTCATCATCATTGCCAATCACCACAGCTGGGATGCCTGGCGCTGTGATATTACCCACAGTGGCACTGATTGTGGCTATCGGACTGGTGTTACCTGCCTGATCGGTCACGCTTGCGGTGACCGTCAATACCTCACCTTCTGCAGGCGGCGTCACGGCGGTGTCATAGCCGTTATCAAGCATGTCTTGGGTTACTGGGATTTCTAACCCGTTTACAGTGAGGGTGTCACCCACCAAAGCATTGATCGGTAAGCTCACATTCACGATCACATCGCCATCTTCATTCAAGTCAAAGCCATTGATGGTGTCATCATCATTGCCAATCACCACAGCTGGGATGCCTGGCGCTGTGATATCACCCACAGTGGCACTGATTGTGGCTATCGGACTGGTGTTACCTGCCTGATCGGTCACGCTTGCGGTGACCGTCAATACCTCACCTTCTGCAGGCGGCGTCACGGCGGTGTCATAGCCGTTATCAAGCATGTCTTGGGTTACTGGGATTTCTAACCCGTTTACAGTGAGGGTGTCACCCACCAAAGCATTGATCGGTAAGCTCACATTCACGATCACATCGCCATCTTCATTCAAGTCAAAGCCATTGATGGTGTCATCATCATTGCCAATCACCACAGCTGGGATGCCTGGCGCTGTGATATCACCCACAGTGGCACTGATTGTGGCTATCGGACTGGTGTTACCTGCCTGATCGGTCACGCTTGCGGTGACCGTCAATACCTCACCTTCTGCAGGCGGCGTCACGGCGGTGTCATAGCCGTTATCAAGCATGTCTTGGGTTACTGGGATTTCTAACCCGTTTACAGTGAGGGTGTCACCCACCAAAGCATTGATCGGTAAGCTCACATTCACGATCACATCGCCATCTTCATTCAAGTCAAAGCCATTGATGGTGTCATCATCATTGCCAATCACCACAGCTGGGATGCCTGGCGCTGTGATATCACCCACAGTGGCACTGATTGTGGCTATCGGACTGGTGTTACCTGCCTGATCGGTCACGCTTGCGGTGACCGTCAATACCTCACCTTCTGCAGGCGGCGTCACGGCGGTGTCATAGCCGTTATCAAGCATGTCTTGGGTTACTGGGATTTCTAACCCGTTTACAGTGAGGGTGTCACCCACCAAAGCATTGATCGGTAAGCTCACATTCACGATCACATCGCCATCTTCATTCAAGTCAAAGCCATTGATGGTGTCATCATCATTGCCAATCACCACAGCTGGGATGCCTGGCGCTGTGATATCACCCACAGTGGCACTGATTGTGGCTATCGGACTGGTGTTACCCGCCTGATCGGTCACGCTTGCGGTGACCGTCAATACCTCACCTTCTGCAGGCGGCGTCACGGCGGTGTCATAGCCGTTATCAAGCATGTCTTGGGTTACTGGGATTTCTAACCCGTTTACAGTGAGGGTGTCACCCACCAAAGCATTGATCGGTAAGCTCACATTCACGATCACATCGCCATCTTCATTCAAGTCAAAGCCATTGATGGTGTCATCATCATTGCCAATCACCACAGCTGGGATGCCTGGCGCTGTGATATCACCCACAGTGGCACTGATTGTGGCTATCGGACTGGTGTTACCTGCCTGATCGGTCACGCTTGCGGTGACCGTCAATACCTCGCCTTCTGCAGGCGGCGTCACGGCGGTGTCATAGCCGTTATCAAGCATGTCTTGGGTTACTGGGATTTCTAACCCGTTTACAGTGAGGGTGTCACCCACCAAAGCATTGATCGGTAAGCTCACATTCACGATCACATCGCCATCTTCATTCAAGTCAAAGCCATTGATGGTGTCATCATCATTGCCAATCACCACAGCTGGGATGCCTGGCGCTGTGATATCACCCACAGTGGCACTGATTGTGGCTATCGGACTGGTGTTACCTGCCTGATCGGTCACGCTTGCGGTGACCGTCAATACCTCACCTTCTGCAGGCGGCGTCACGGCGGTGTCATAGCCGTTATCAAGCATGTCTTGGGTTACTGGGATTTCTAACCCGTTTACAGTGAGGGTGTCACCCACCAAAGCATTGATCGGTAAGCTCACATTCACGATCACATCGCCATCTTCATTCAAGTCAAAGCCATTGATGGTGTCATCATCATTGCCAATCACCACAGCTGGGATGCCTGGCGCTGTGGTGTCTAGGGCATTTTCTGTGCCTGGATCGGATACGTTACCCGCATCATCAGTTAACGTGGCGCTGACCTCTTCACCATTGGTTAAGGCAGGATCAAGCACGGCCGTAAAGACACCGTCTACAATCGTGCCTTCAATCACACCAGTTGGTGTGGTGATGACAACCGCAGCCCCTTCTTCACCCGTGACGGTCACTGAGTCGCCATCATCATTGATAGTTACCACAGGGGCATCAGGCGCGGTGATGTCCACTATAATATTGGTAGTCGCAGTGGAAGTGTTCCCTGCAGTATTTGTAGCCGTCGCTGTCAACGTTTCCGCACCTTCACCCATGGCGTCCACGTCGGCTTGATCGACAAGAACACTCCAGTTGCCATCGGCATCGACAAGGGCGGTACCAATGAGCGCCCCTGCTCCATTGGTCAAGGTGATGGTATCCCCTTCTGTGCCTGTTCCTGTGACGGTAAAGCCTGCAGCGACTTCAGCGGCATTGACAATGTCATCGCCTGCAATTGGCGTATCAATCGTTGGGGCATCAGCGTCTGCATCAGCATCAGCATCAGCATCAGCATCAGCGTCTGCATCTGCATCTGCATCTGCATCAGCATCAGCGTCGGCGTCAGCGTCAGCATCAGCGTCGGCGTCAGCATCAGCGTCGGCGTCAGCGTCGGCGTCAGCGTCAGCGTCGGCGTCAGCGTCGGCGTCAGCGTCGGCGTCAGCGTCGGCGTCAGCGTCGGCGTCGGCATCAGCGTCTGCATCAGCATCGGCATCGGCGTCTGCATCAGTATCAGCATCAGCATCAGCATCGGCATCGGCATCGGCATCGGCATCGGCGTCTGCATCAGCATCGGCATCGGCGTCTGCATCGGCGTCTGCATCGGCGTCTGCATCGGCGTCTGCATCGGCGTCTGCATCGGCATCAGCATCAGCATCAGCATCAGCATCAGCGTCGGCATCGGCATCGGCATCGGCATCGGCATCGGCATCTGCATCGGCATCTGCATCGGCATCTGCATCGGCGTCAGCATCGGCGTCAGCATCGGCGTCTGCATCAGCATCAGCATCAGCATCAGCGTCTGCGTCTGCATCAGCATCGGCATCAGCATCGGCATCGGCGTCTGCATCGGCGTCTGCATCAGCGTCTGCATCGGCATCGGCATCGGCGTCTGCATCGGCGTCTGCATCAGCGTCTGCATCGGCATCAGCATCAGCATCGGCGTCACTGTCATCGTTATCGTCATTAGAGAAAGCAGCGGTAGCAAGGCCTATTCCTGCAAGACCCGCCAACCAAGGCAGCGCATTAAAAGCGCCAGACTCCGTAGCTCCTACCCACCAAGGCGAAACCTGCGCATCTCCGCCCAATGATTGTCCTTGTATCTCACCTGCTTCTAACTCAGTGACATAGTCAGCAACTTCACCAGTATCAGGAACATAGTAGTAATAACTACCATCTTCCGCGACACCGATAAGCGCACTCTCAGTAGCATCGTAGAATCCCTCAATAATCAGATCAGGATCGACACTATCACTTTCAAAAGAAATCTGAAGGTCTTGACCGACACGTTTAGTAATAATGTTGTTGGGGGCGTAACCCGTTGACTCATCAAGAAACTCATAGTTAATTTTATCGGTAGCTTGGAGCACCGTAGGAGTACCGTCTTTTATCGGTAGCTTGGAGCACCGTAGGAGTACCGTCTTGTGTCACAACTGTATGTTCAGCAACGGTTTCGGCTTGGCCGTTTACCTTGATATTTATAGTGCTCATAAAATCATCCTTAATTAATTAATTCTAAATAAAATAAGTATCGACTTAGAATAAAGATTTGATTCAGTTAACTTTTTCACTAACAGTGGCGACAACTCGGCGGTTGTTTTGGCGTCCTTCTTCAGTATCATTGGTATCAATTGGCATCGCCTCTCCGTACCCTACGGTACGTAAACGTGAAGGCTGCATACCATATTTATCTACTAAAATATTTTTCACTGTATTTGCACGCTTTTGAGAAAGCTGCAAGTTATAGCTTTCAGAACCT
This sequence comes from Psychrobacter alimentarius, assembly GCF_001606025.1. NCBI lineage: Bacteria > Pseudomonadati > Pseudomonadota > Gammaproteobacteria > Moraxellales > Moraxellaceae > Psychrobacter > Psychrobacter alimentarius. The sequence continues at coordinate 2,003,467 of NZ_CP014945.1, forward strand.
CGACTGTCTGTATGACCTTCCACAGTGATATTGGTTCTTGGATAAGACTGAATAAAACTGGCCATACCATCTAGCACAGCGCTATTGTTGTTTTTCAAGTTCGCGCTATCAAAATCAAATAACACACTGAATTGTTTAAGATCACTTGTATCTACTGGCGTATTGACTATAGGTTTCTTGAATGATTTTTTTGGTAGATTTTGATTTGGCAATGGCTGACTGAGTAGCGTTTGACTTGTCATGCTACAGTCTGATGGCATACGACTGATTTGATGCGTCTGGCGATTGGCTTGGCTCAATGATGACAAGGCTTCGTTGGCTGATATTTGCTGAAGAACAGGTTTGCCCGTTGCTGTTAAGCTAACTCTTATATAAGTTGTTTTTTGAGGAAGGAATTGAAAACTTTCTGAATAAGAAACAATGTCTCCATTTTCTTTTAAGACTGACGCATTGATGATTTGTGCGTTATCACAAATGATTTTTTCCGAGTAATGACCATTGTCTAGACTGGTTTGAAAAATATTATCCAGTCCAATACCTATATTGATATTATTTTTCTTCTCATTGTGAGCGTCTCGAAAAAAAACAATTCTACGCTCATTTACTTTTAGATCACTATCATTAGGCAAGCGAAATAATTCACCACTTTTTTCCCAACCAACTTGATTAACTCGCTGAGTATCACCAGAGGAAAATTTTATTTTATCATTTGGTACAGTTTGACAGCCTACCAAACCTACCAATGTGAACAATGTCGTCGATAATAGTAAACCTTTACTGTCCATAGCTTTTCATCCTAATAAAATCTAGTTTATGGGCATCTATTTTTCTCTTATACAATTCATTCTTATTAAAAAGTTATCATCTTCAAACGATATTTATTACAGTTATTATGAAATTTTTTAGAATATTATTTTATAAAATAGAGACGTAGTTAAATTTCATTATATTCACATCAATTAATAATGCAATTTTAGAATGTTTAGAAAAATGCTTAATTCTTATATATGAATTGCGTGAATACTATGTTTATCAACGCCTGAAAACAAAAGAACTTATGTAAGGTAAATTGTAAAGAAACATTAATACTACATTTTCAATACTGAAGTATTAAACTTATAATAAGTAAATAATTACAATTGGCTTGCTTTTATTAGATTAACTTACTTATGTAATATTATGAGTACATTACGAATAATTCTTTACAACAAAAAGTGGTAGATTTTTTGGATTAGAGAGCTTCTCACTGTGAGCTATGTTCTTTTGATTTACCTTTCTGACACACATCAAGGTGTACGCTTTCAGAGAATTACTGATAAAAGTTCTGAATCCGACTCATTTTTTGAGTAAATTACTGCATTAATTAGGTGACAATTTATACAAGGTAGAGGAATAATACTGGTGATTAAACTGGTTATCTTCTTAATGACATCAATAAAGACTATTATTGATAAGAGAAATTAACTAAGAAATTAGAAAGCTATCGACGTGAATGGTATTGACATTAATGTACGTCACTATTAGTGTTTATAAGAGATGTATATATCACAATAAAACCATGATTTTTGAAACGTGCACACGCGATACTATGTTTTTTCTTAGGTTTGCAAAGACTATAGCCTGGTCAGAATAAACAGCTTGAAGCCCTTGATTTATAGGCTTTGGCTCGTAGTAAATAAAAGATAGTATATCGGTATGTTTTATTTCGATAGGGTCTTTTACTTTAGACTCGTGGTAGGAAAAAATAGGGGTTTAAAATTGATGAAAGTCGGATATAAGTACTGTATTTTTAGTCATTACCATAGCTAAAGATGAAAAATTCTCGCCAGTCGCTCAGGTATATTTTTTAAAGAGGATTAGGTTTTATCGATATAATAATAAGCAGGTAACTACCCTATTTAACTAAAATCAACGATCGTAAATAGTGCATTATTTACTTTTAGCGATTGAAAAAGGCTACTGTACATTTGCCATCGAAAAACGATGAAAACATACAGTAGCCTTTTTTTTATAAGAACTTGACTGTGTTTATTGTGACTCTATTTATCTACATTATAAAACGTTAGCGGACTAAAATGACAGGAGACAAGGTGCTAGCAATAATTTCTGTTGTAGTACTTCCCAAAAACAATTGCTGCAACTTTGAGTGACCATACGCACCCAACACCATCATATCAACGTCATTATCCATCTGAAATTTTAATAAGCCATTCACAGCATCAGAAGCTGTGACATGGTGAGCCCCTACGGCATAGCCAGCGGCTTCTAATTGCGCCCCTGCCGCGCTTAGACTTTGTTTGGCAGCATCATTGTGATTGCCTACCATGACGATATGACCTTGCATTCCCTTTAATACAGGGCTTCTTGCAACCATCAAAACGGCTTTTATAGAGGTTTTGCTGCCATCAAATGCAATCATGTAGGAGCGTGGCTCTTTAAACGCCTCTGAACAAATCAAGATAGGCACCTCTGATGCACGAGCAACCGTTTCTATTTGGCTACCGATGTTGATACGGCTATTCTTATGGTCTTCGCCGCGTCGGCCCATGACGATGGCTCGGTTTTCAGCTTTGAAATGCTCGATGGCAGGCAGTAATTTGCCATGTCGCTGATAAAGACGAACATCAATATGTGCAAATTTCTCTTGAATATGACTTTTTGCGTCTTCTACTAACGCATTGCTATAGCTGTTTTCTATTTTTGCCCTTTGCTCGTCCAGTTGAGTCAACTCTTCTAATAAAAACTGGCGGCTATTGATGCCGATTGCCCCTGATAAGTCTCGTCTGGTAGAGACAGGAACATTGCTAACATGCATCAACCCAACAGGTAAATTCAGTTTGCTTGCATACCATGCTGCATAATCACAAACCGATTCAGTCACTGCGGAGCCGTCAATACAGGCCAAAATGTGCTGTGATGTTGTCATAATTCATCCTTAAATATGGTTGGTTAATCCTATGTCACTTTTTAGGGTGTTTTTAGTTTATGACCACTTTACGCCGTATTACGAAAAGCGCCTCCTCTATACGCTCTATAAAATACATTTGTTTGTTAACTTCATACCTTATTTGATAATAACCAATTTAAGCCACTTCATCCAGTCATGTATGTGAGATTGTGACATCCTATTCGGCTTGTCTCTATGCCAGCTAAACCTAGCTTTTGATCGTTTCAGTTTGATTTAACAATCCCTTCTTGTATTCTCCTAACAACATGCCATAGCAAAGTTTGATACAATGTATTTTTTAATATTTATAATTCGATCATCAAAATTGAAGCATCGTTATTTAGGGGATAAAGAGATGGCAAAAAATGCCCTACAAGCTCAGTTATTAAAAGCAGGATTGGTGGATAGCAAAAAAGCCAAAAAAATCAGTAAGCAAGCTGATCATGCCAAGCGCACTGGCGACTCAGAAAGCATCGAGACAAAAAAAGCGTTGGCAGACGCGCAAGCAAAAAAGCTAGAAAAAGATCAAAAGCTCAATCAAGAAAAGCAGCGGGTTTTAGAAGAAAAGATGCTCAGAGCCAATATCGTACAAATGATTAAGCAGCATCAAATCAACGACACAAGTGGTGAGGTCAGCTATCAGTTTGTAGATCATGCTAAGGTTAAGAAAATTGCTATTACTCAAAAGCTTTATGACCAAATCGTGGCCGGTCATGTGGTCATCGCACGATTAGAAGACAGCTATGCGCTACTGCCTCGTCCATTGGCAGATCGCATAAATACAAAAATGGAAGGCTTTATTGTCGTTTCTAACGATACTTCAGAAGAAGCGTTTGAAGAAGATGATCCTTATGCTGCTTATGTGATTCCAGATGATCTGATGTGGTAAAAGTCTCCTCTGATATACAACATCAAAAAAACCCTTTATTGAATAATCGATAAAGGGTTTTTCTATATCCACATCATTTATTACTAATCGATATTTTTAATGTGTTAATGTGTGAGCAGTACATGTTTGCTTTTTTGATAAGCAGACAAGCCATCACTGCCAAGTTCACGACCGATCCCGCTTTGCTTAAACCCGCCCCATCCAGCTTGCGGCAATACGATTTGTTGCTCATTAATCCAAATATGACCTGCTTGAATTTGTAGCGCTATCTTGAGTGCAGCGCTCTCATCAGCGCTCACAATGGTTGCAGCCAAGGCAAATTTACTGTCATTGGCTAAACGAATCGCATCCAAATCCTCTGCAAACGTTTTGCTGACTAAGACGGGACCGAACACCTCTTCTGTCCACAGCTGACTGGTCACGGGCACATTGTGATAGATGGTTGGCGTGACAAAATACCCCGCTCTATCCAACACTTTGCCACCTGTTAGGCACTCTAACTTTTTAGTTATGGCGATATCGAAGTATTTTTTTACCTGATTGAGCTGCTGCTCACTGACCAGTGGCCCCATTTGCGTGTCTGTATCAAAACCATCACCGATGGACAGGTTTTCTGTCTTTGTCTTCAACCTCTCAAATAACGCGTCAGCAATATCTTGATGAACAATCAATCTGGACGTCGCTGAACAGATTTGACCTGCATTGGTAAAGATACCACCGATGATTAAGTCGCAAGCATACTCAATGTCCGCATCCGCGCAGACGATGATGGCCGACTTACCGCCCAGCTCTAAGCTGATATCTTTGATACCTTTTGCTGCTTGGCTCATGACCTTTTCACCCACCGCATTACTGCCTGTGAAAGACACTTTGTCAATCAGCGGATGACTGGTCATGCCAGCACCCACCGCTGCCGCTCCAGGTAAAATATTCACCACGCCTTTTGGCAGATCAATAGCAGACAATATATTGCCCAGCATCAGCTCTGGTAATAATGTCACCTCAGACGGTTTTAGTACCACCGTGCAGCCTGCCGCCAGTGCAGGTGCAAGCTTCCAAGCGGTGGTGACCATAGGGAAATTCCAAGGTACAATCAAGGCACAAACCCCAACAGGGGCATACGTTTTTAATAAGCGGATACCTGTCTCATTGGTCTCGACCTCAGCCCAAGTCTCTTGCTTGATAATGAGCTGAGCATAATAGCGATAACAAGCAATGGCGTCGCTGACGTCTATCTTTGCCTCTTCGATCGGCTTACCGTTATTTAACACGGACAAACCAACCAATGTATCAAACTGCTCTGTCATCGTGTCTGCGATGGCATTTAGATAATGCGCACGCTCGTTTGTGCTTGTCTGTGACCAACTGGCATAGGCGGTAGCAGCAGCGTTGACGGCAGACTCTACGTGTTCTGCGCTACACAAACGAGTGGTGGCAATCACTTCTCCTGAATTGGGATCATACAAAGCGTATTCATCTATGCTATCAGATGCTTCAATAGTCACCCAATCACCCTCTATATACGCTGCATTTAGGACGACGTCGTTACGAACGGTTTGCTTTGCCATTTCTCTCGTTAGAGAGTTTGTGTCTGTTTTTTTCATATTATCGACTGCCTTATGTCATTTCATATTCAACCAGCTGGGTTGTGTAGACTGTTTATACTTGTGCTGCTCATGTTCAAAGAGTTGATTGACCTAATATAATAGGTGCGCAACCGAGGTAATCACGACCAAACTGATAAGCGTCCGCAGTATAAAAATCCCAAACAGCTCCAATATATTGAGCTTGATGTTTGATTTTAAAATAAGCGCGCCTACTTCAGACATATAGATAATCTGAGTGATAGAAGCAGCACCAACGATAAACCTTGTCATTTCACTCTCGATACTTTTGCCCACTAGTGCTGGCAGATACATATCGGCAAAACCCATAATCATCGCAGGCGCCGCTTTTGTGGCCTCTGGAATTTGCAACCATTCAAGCAAAGGCACAAGCGGCGTGGCCAACCAATTAAAGACAGGGGTGTATTCTGCTAACCCAAGACCAATCGTACCAATAGCAAAAACCACTGGAATAAGCCCAAAATAAATATCAAATAAGTTCTTGGTGCTACTCTTGAAGACTTTACCCAGCCCTGGCATAGACTGCGCACGAGTCACAGCACGATTGACCGCCCATTGATAGGTGGAGTAATGCGCTGGCGTCTCTTCGTCCAGCATACTTTTGCCAGAATGGTACGTATCAGGCTTCAATGATAGTGGCGGTATACGTGGCATAATGACAGCGGCGATAAACCCAGTGAGTGCAATGGTTAAGTAAAAATAGACGAAGTTATTGTCCACGCCGATGGTCTTTGCCACCACATAAGTAAACGCGATCGAGGTGACGGAAAACGTCGTTGCGATAATTGCTGCTTCGCGCTGACTATAATAGCTTTTATCATACTGCTGCATCGTCACCAGCAAGCCAATGGACGCGGCACCAAACCAAGAGGACATAGCATCCACTGCCGAACGCCCAGGGAGATTAAAGAGCTTAACAAAAAGCTTACTCGATAGCGTACCTAAAAACTCCATCAAACCAAAGTCAGTCAAAAACGGCAAGAACAAAGGAATCAAAATAGGAATCAAATCTTCAAAAATCACACCGCCAGTATTACGACTAATGATAAATTCAGGGCCGACTTGTAAAAAGATCATCCAAACAAAGACCATCCCCAAAACGCGTGCAACCAGCCAAAACCAATTCACATCAAAAAGATTTTTGGCTAAACTGCCTTCACGTAAATTGGGATTTAATACCTTTACTGCCAACGCTCCCACACAAGAGGTCGTCACAAGTGCCATGACCACATAAACGACATAACCACCCAGTAATGCTTGCAAAGTATCTGTTAATACGCCCAATAAAATCGTGACTTTGCCATCCCACTGAAACGGTATAATAAACAAAGCAATACCGAATGCAGAAAACAGTAAAAACTTCCATAATGATGCGCGCCATTGCTTTTCACTTAACGAGTCTGAATCGACAGCATCTTTTTCTAAAATCGACTGTTGCGACTTATCCATATAGTTTGTCATTCAATTCCTCCTTGATAGGCGACCATCGCCAATTTATCCATTTTGCTGTCTAACCACTATCTAACGTTACTACTACCTAAACTACTACCTAAACTACTACATAAGCTACTACTTAAAGATTGCTCCCAAAATCTGTCATCTCATTACGTAAAACACGCAAAATCCTTGCCCATTTCCATCAGGAACGCATCGGACTCATCAATTTCATAAATGATTGGCTGCTTACCTTTTGTGTCTGTCTTTAGCGCATCCAGTAATTGCTGCTTCTCTGTGATTCTGCGATATCCAGCCCCAAACCCTGCGGCTAATGGCTCAAAGTTTGGCGTTTTGATATTGACCCCAATCAGTGGCAATCCGCCCTCTTCCATATACCGTCGAATCTCGCCATAACCTTGGTTATTCCATAATAATACGATCAATGGCAGCTCAAGCTCTGCTGCACAGATGAGCTCAGCAATAGTAAATTGAATACCGCCATCACCAATCAGACTGACAACGGGCACCTTTGATCCAATCATTGCCCCAATGGCAGCTGGTAATCCATAACCTAACGTGCCAAACCCTGTTGATGAATTGAACCATCTGCGAGTTGCCAATGCCTCAAAGCCAAGATTGCCACTATAAACAGGCTGAGTTGAGTCACCGACGAAGATGACATCTTCTATTTCATCGCGAATGAGCTGAAGCAGTGCATTTTGACCAGCGAAGTCTGGTGTTATATCCTTTATAAGGTCTTGTTTTGCATCGTTTACTCGTGACACTGCCTTATGATCCACTGCTTGATGATCGAATACTTGCCCCTCTAAACGTGCGCACAAACCACTGATGGCCAATTGTGCATCGCCCAATACGGCAATATCTGCTCTAAACGGACGCTGTAACTGCGCAGCGTCACAGTCGATACGCACCAGTGTGCCATTGATATGGAACCCACCATTAAAAAACACGTCGTAATCAGTTTCGCCAAGCTCAGTACCGATTGCTAATACCCAATCAGCCTCAGTAATCACCGCACGACCTGCTGCTAATGACTGATTGCTGCCCAAGCTTAATGGATGACGAGGTGGCAACAAACCTTTTGCATTAATGGTTAAAAACGTGGGCGCGTCTATCAGCTCGGCCAGTTTTTGCGCATCCTGATCGACATCGACGCAGCCACCACCGTAGAGCAACACTGGGTTTTTCGCTGTTTTTAAGGATTCGATAATCAGGTCTAATTGCGCAGGGTTTGGCAATGGCTTCATGACCCGCGGTAAGGATACGTGGTCTGCTGACGTATTTGAGCGTGGCGGTCTTTCGACATGGCTGGCATCAGCGGTGATGATATCGATAGGCAACTGGATATGAACTGGCCCAGGCCGTGCGCCGTTAAATAACGCAAAGGCTTCGGCAATGACTTTGGGCAATGATTCAGGCTGCCAGATGGTTTTGCTTGTGAGCGCGACCTTACTCACCATACCTTGCTGATCGTGCAGCTCATGCAAGTGCCCTTCACCACTGCCTGTGTCTTTTACTTTATTCACACTAGAGATGATAAGCATCGGTATCGAATCCGCCAGTGCTTGCGCCATTGCCGTCATGATATTGGTCATGCCAGGACCTGTAATAATAAAACAGACACCGATTTTGCCTGAGGCGCGGTAATAACCATCTGCCATAAACCCAGCCCCTTGCTCATGACGCGGTGTTATGTGGCGAATGTTAGTATTGGGTAGACCGCGATACAGCTCGACTGTGTGCACGCCCGGTATGCCAAATGCAGTCTCGACGCCGTAGTATTCTAACCATTGAACAAGCAGCTCACCGCAGGTCAAAGACGAGCGCGGAGATGATGCCAAAGGCGATTTTGTAGAGTGCGTCATGAGTCATCCTAAAAATTTTAATATTGTTTAATAACTTGTTTAACGATATAAAAAACGACAATTTATCTACTTACAAGCGGCCATTTACTGCTTCTATCACAAATTATGATTAATAAACGGCTTTAACCTTATCGTCATAGCGCACGCCCGGTAAAATACATAGCATCTCAAACAGTAAGTTTGCTGCCAGCACCGAAGTGTTTCCAAAGGGATCATAAGGCGGAGATACTTCTACCAAATCACCGCCCACCACATCGAGACCACGCATACCGCGAATGATTTCTATGCCTTGAGTGGATGTCAAACCACCGATTTCCGCAGTTCCAGTACCGGGGGCAAACGCGGGGTCAATACCATCAATATCGAAGCTTAAATAAACAGGACCATTACCCAGCTTTTCGCGTACTTCTGCCATCAAGGGTGCAAGCGACTTGTACCAGCACTCTTCAGCGGGTACAACTCGGAATCCTTGCTGGGTTGACCAATCAAACTCTTCGGCACTATAGCCTGTACCGCGTAAACCAATCTGTACCACACGGTTGCCGTCAATGAGGTTCTCTTCAACAGCGCGGCGAAACGGTGTGCCGTGGGCAATTTTTTCACCAAACATATCATCGTTGATATCAGCATGGGCATCGATATGTACCATGCCAACTGGACCATGTTTTTTAGCAAGCGCCCGCAAGATAGGCAGTGCAATGGTATGATCGCCGCCTAGTGTCAATGGAACAGCGCCATGCTTGACGATTTTTTCAGAATAGAATTTTTCGATGATATCGACGCTTTTTAGGAGGTTAAACGTATTGATAGGCACATCGCCAATATCAGCGACTTGTAAGGATTCAAAGGGCGCAGCACGCGTGGCTACGTTATAAGGACGAATCATGCGTGATTCATCGCGAATCTGTCTTGGGCCTAAGCGGGCACCACTGCGATTTGATGCGCCAATATCTAGAGGGACACCCACAAAAGCAACATCTAGCCCTTCCGCATCCGCTTGTGTTGGCAGGCGCATCATAGAGGCAAAACCGCCAAATCTTGGCATATCATTGCCACTCAATGGTTGATTAAATTTCATAAAGCACATCCTTGTTCAGGTTTTCGAAATAGGCAATCTTTCGAGGTAGACAATTTGTTGTATGTCTCGACAATACCTAAATAATAGACGGTAGACCATGGTAAAATTCAGAAGTAAACTTCTGGTTTTTCGTAGTAAATTGGATTTAACCATTATTATTAGAAGTTTATGCAACCAAAACATGATGTGATAAGGCGCTATTATCAATGCTAGATGAACTGATAAAAATAGACATCAAAACCCTACGTAGCTTTATGGCCATTGTAGAATGTCAAGGAGTGACGGCCGCTCAAACGCGTTTGAACGTGACGCCTTCAGTGATTAGTGGTCATTTAACGCACTTAGAAGATCGTTTGGGCATGACACTCTGTCATCGTGGTCGAGGAGGATTCAAGCTGACAGAAGATGGCGCGGCAGTCTACGAGGCTTGCTTGAGCTTCACTGAAGCGGTTGCGAGCTTTCAGCATCAGCTACACTATATTCGGCAATTAGATTCTGTCCGTGGCGGTCATATTCGACTGTGTTTAACAGATCAAATGCCTACGTTTTTTTATGATGCACTCAGGCAATGCCTTGCTGGTAGCTATCGCACCAATCCATTGATACATTTTTCTATCGATGTGCAAAGCCCTGAAAACATGCTGGATAAGCTGTTGGGCAATGAGAGTGATATTGGGGTAGGATATTTTGGCAGTTTTCCGCCTTTACTGACTTTTCAGCCAGCTTTTATCGAAAAACAAGTGGTTTGCTGTGGTCACACGCATCGCTTGTTTTATGAGGCAGATACGCTGACATTTCATGAGTTGGAACAAGACTATCCATGGATCAAAAGAGGCTATGCGACTGATCATAGTATCAATCACATTCGCCCTAAGACATTGAGTGCCACCACTTACCATATGGAGGCGACCGCGCAGCTGATTCTTGCTGGTCACCATGTCGGTTACTTACCCCACGATTTGGCGACGCGTTATGAAGAAATGGGCTTGATGAAAATCTTACTGCCCAATGAAGCAAGTTACGATGTCAAGCATCACTGGGCTTATCGAGAAAATCTGCACAAACAAGTCGCAGATTTTTTGAGTAAAATGATACATCTGCTATAAGCAGTTGCTATATCGTTGCTGGTACTTCCGTATGTTTGAGACCAATGGTTCTTAGCTTGCCTTTGTCATCCACTTCCTTGATGACCAATGCCCACTCTTCACTAATTGCCACGGTATCACCTGAGACTGGCGCGGTACCCAAACTCCCTTTGACATACTCAGCGACGGTTTGATCCCACATACTTTTTTGAAACGTTTCATCCTCTTGCTCGACATGATCCGCTTGAGATTTTAAACTCTCTACAAGCGTTTCAGATTCCATGATGTCAGTGAAGAATGGCAAATCGCCGAGTTTGACACTGGGTGATAATAGCCAATCGCCATAAAAGTCATCAATGACCTTGCGATCGAGCGTTGTGTCATTAAAAATATTGGCAATTTTGCTGGCATGATTGCCGCGCATGGCGTACCACACGCTATCACCAAATTTTAACTTCGTACTTTCATCTACAACGACGATTTCTTGTTTACGCAACAATGCAAACACGCTGATTTCGTCAGGACTAATGCGGCGAGAGACATCCATCGGATGACGACCAATCGCAAACGCCCCTGATTGAACCTCAAATTCATACAGAGTAATACTCGCCTTATCTGATACCCACACCTCAAGCTCTTCTTTTGGATCTTTATTGGTCGGAATACGGACTCTAAACAGATTTGCCATAAAAGGAATGGTCATTCCTTGCAAAATCAAGGACAAAACCACCACCCCAAAAGCAATGTCAAACAGCATAAAGGCATTATCTATTCCTGCCATAACAGGCAAAAGCGCAAGGGTAATAGGCACCGCACCGCGCAAACCCACCCAAGAGATAAAGCCAATTTCTCTATCTTTAAATTTAAAAGGTTTGACACTGGTATAAACAGCAATCGGACGCGCGATCAGAATCATAAAGGCGGTAATCGCTACTGAATAGTGCCAGACATTAATGACGTTGGATGGAGTAGCCAATAGGCCTAACACCACAAAGAGTACTGCTTGCGACAACCACGCAAAGCTGTCCATCACTCGCATGACATGCTCTGTTGAACGCACCTTGTGATTGCCAATCAATACACCAGTCAAATAAACAGCCAAAAAGCCACTACCGCCAAGCAGGTTGGTTGCGGCAAAGACTGCCAAGCCTGCCGACAGGATCAATATGGCATACATCCCTTCTGCCAAATGCAACTTGGGCAATAAGCGCGCCAGTAAAAAGCCGAACAGCAAGCCCATCCCTAAACCGAACCCTAACTGCTGTAATAACAGCAACAAAAAGCCAATGGCTGTCTGACCTGCGGGATCGACATTTAGGGCAATCAAACCTGTAACTAAAAGAATCGCCAAAGGATCGTTAGCACCAGACTCTAATTCAAGCGTGGCTTGAACACGGTCATTGAGCTTAACACCGCCATTACGTAATAAAGAAAAAACAGCTGCCGCATCGGTTGAGCCCACGATGGCTGCCATCAAAAGACCAAAGCGCCAATCAACATCGAGCAACCAAGTGACAAATATCCCTAATACTACTACCGTCACCAGTACGCCCCAAGTCGCTAGGGTAATCGCAGGCTTGAGGCCGACTCGAAACGATTTAAAAGAAGTACGCAAACCACCATCTAGCAAAATACACGCTAAGGCAGCTTGTCCAACAAAATTGGCAAGTCCATACTGGGAAAACTCTATACCCAAAATGCCTTGCTCACCAGCCAACATCCCCACTATTAAAAATAACAGTAGCAGGGGTACGCCTAATCTTGCTGATAAAGTGCTTGCCATGATACTGGCAAAAATCAGCAATGCCCCTACGAGATATAGGATATTTAAGGTATCCATTTTTTTAAGCCCTATTTTTATAAATTATAATGCGTTGAATTATTACAATCAGATTCGCTTTATTTTGCGACCGATCATTTTCGCGTCTTAATACCAAGGTGACAGTAGGGTTTGTATCCTACTATCAAAAATTTTATTATTATTTTAGAGTGTCCTTAAGAATAACACTTGCAACCAGATTTTGAGAAATTATCTATCTCAGATTTATATACTTTTTTCTGCTCTGTTTGGTGCGCTGTGATTTAGCACTGACTCTGCGCTGATCAAAATACAAATTAATGGCACTGTTTAATGGCACTATATTGATTGCTGTTAAGTTAAGACTGAATATATTGCCATGTTAGTACCAAAATAGCGGCAGCGATGATCCAAGCGACGACCCCTAGCATTAATGCTTTGTATAAGCTGATGTAATTAATACCTACGAAGACCACAAGCGTATAGACAAGATGCGGTATGACCCCCAATATACTAAAGATCAACGCAACCTTTAAATCAGCTTGGCTACGCTCAGTACCAACGATAAAGTGACTGATTAAAGCAAAGGTGGGGAAAAGTGGCGCAAGCGCTGCCAAATAAAAAAAGCGGGTTTGTGCAAATAATTGAATCACCAATACCATCACAGCACCAATAAGCATTTTTAGCCAAATCATGGTGGATCATCTCCTGTTAAGTGCCAAGGGCTGAAATAGCCGAATTGCCATGATACTAAAGTATGCAAACTGACATAAGGGGCATATCGACTTAGTTGACCCGCATTGTAAAAATAATCAAAAAACCCCCATTCAGTCTTATAACCAAATGGGGGTTTTTATTTTATAATTAAAGCGATTACCAGCTTTTAATCGGCTTTTGGTTTTAGCGCCGCACTAATATCAGCCAGCAATGGCGGGATATCGTGCTTATCTGCTATCACTTCTATCATGACCAACTTGTTCGTGGTCTCGGCAGCCTTGATGAGAGCAGATTTTAACTCACCAGCAGTTTCTACCTTCAGCACCAAACTGTTGTCTTCTGTGGCACCAAAGGCTTGTGGCATCAGCTGCCAGTTACATTTGGGAATATCATTGTAGTGCTGGTTTTCACCATGAATTGCACGCTCGACAGTATAGCCATCATTATTCACCAGCACAATGACTGGATTGATACGCTCTTGAATCATCACGGCGATTTCCTGCACTGTTAATAAAGCGGAACCATCACCGATCAGTAGGACACTGCGTTTATCTGGTGAAGCAATCGCACCGCCTAAGCTGGCAGGCAACGTGTAACCAATTGAGCCCCACATTGGTTGTCCATAAGAGGTCACCCCTTCTGGTAAACGCACATCGCTGATCCCAAAATACGCGGTTCCTTGATCAGAAAATACCAAATTATTATGGTCTAAATGATCCGCAATAATATGCCAAAGGTCATCTTGGCGAATGGCTTCGTCGTCTTTGCCATTTTGCTCATGTGGTTTTACCTCTTTACAAAACTGCTTTGGCACGATCTCAATACCTGAAGTCATGACTTCATGTAGTGCTTGCAAGGCGTCTTTTAAGGCGATTGGGGCAAAATTCTGACCACTGACAGACGCACGCTCATAATGCAGATCAACCACCACATTTTCATCAATGTCTTGGCTAAATCCTGCCGTGGTCGTATCAGTATATTGCACACCAATTTTTATCAAACATTCACAGTTTTCTACGGCGTCTTTGACGATGGGACGTGATGCCACACCAGCATACGTTCCTGCCCAGCGATTGCTGTTTTCATCAAGTAGCGTTTTGCCCCACGACAGCGTTGTATAAGGAATATTGGTATCCGCAATCAATGCCTTTAGCTGATTTTGCAATCCCAAACGGTGCACCATCAGATCTGCCATCAGCGTCGTGGTTTTGTTTGGTAAAAATTCTATAAGCGCTTTTTTGAAATCTGCCAACGCGGCTTGACTGGTGATGTCTTCTTGGCTGTCATCAAGCTTGGTCGTTGGTGGATAAATGGGTTGACGCGCTACATCGGGTGATAATAATAAATAACCTGGGCGATGCTTTTTGAGCACCAAACGAATCACACGGTCGATCTCTGATGCGGCATTTTCTGGCGTAATCTGTGCCCGAGCGACTGTCACAGGCTCCACCATCTTGATAAAATGGTTAAATATGCCATCACCAAGGGTATGATGGATGCGGCTTTTTGAATCTTGCAATGCGGTATTGGGTGCGCCTACTACGTGCAATACAGGTGCATACTCAGCAAAAGAGCCAGCGGTGGCGTTGATAGCGGACAACTCCCCCACCCCAAACGTTGTCACCATCGCGGCAAACCCACGCTCGCGTGCGTAGCCATCGGCAGCATAGCCTGCATTGAGCTCATTGGTGTTACCCACCCAGCGCAGCTTATCGGAGGCGACAATATTGTCCAAAAAAGTTAAGTTAAAATCACCAGGGACACCGAATATTTCAGTCGCACCCGCTTCCGCGATACGATCAAACAGATAATCAGCGATGGTATATTGTTGGCTCATTCCTTTATCCTTATGACTCATTATTATAGGGGTTAATACTGTTTATATAATTGAAGTAAATTATAAAAGGTATTCCAGCTTATTTATTCCTATTAAAGCTTTTGGAATACATAATATAATAAACTGTTATAACATATATCAGGGGCCAGATGACATGCCTGTTTTACTAAGTTTATTTTTTTTCGTCATAAGTGTTGACACATAAAAAAAACTGCGTATAATACCTCGTCATCATCTAGACGATAGATTGTTTATCAGATGATTTAGCGGGAATAGCTCAGTGGTAGAGCATAACCTTGCCAAGGTTGGGGTCGAGAGTTCGAATCTCTTTTCCCGCTCCAAATACTTAAAAAGCCTCACTTAACAGTGAGGCTTTTTTTTGTCTAATTTTCAGGGGCTACAGCGTTTTTATGTCTTATTGCCCAATCAAACTATTAAGTTAATCTAACGAGATAAAAGTCTCAAAATCAGCACCGTGACCAAAACGTGACCATTTCGTGCCCACGCTATAAACACTGATTTTGTAATTGACCCCAACTTATTATTCTTATATTTATAAAAAGTGATGCTAAGAAATATTTTTTTAACATCGCTTTTCCTTTTTTACTGCTTTTGTATATTGAGCTCATAGCGTGACCAAAACGTGACCAAATCATGAAAAATTAAGTTTTAAAAATAACCCCAACCTTAATTTTAGGCCTTGAAACGTTATATATAAGGCTCTACCACTTATTCCTCTGCGCATCTTTTTCAATTTTGTAGATCCTCAAGACTCTTCATCATCTTTATTATTCGGCTTATAAATAAATAAGTCACCCACCTGCACATCTAAAAACTCACATAACTGGTCGATGGTATTGAAGTCAATTCTTGATGACTCTTCATTGTATAGCTTATGAAGTGTTGATTTACTCATACCTGTTGCTCTTACAACATCTGCTACACGCAATTTTTTCTCTGCCAAAATAACAGGAAGTTTAGACACGATCATAAAAATTACCTCTTTTCGGGTAAAAATGCTTTACATTGCAGTAAAAAGGTAATATATTACATAAATCGGTTACTAATTACCTTTAAGCGGGTAAATTATAACTGATTCCTTCAAGATGCATTTTTACAGGTTGATAAAATAGTTTTTATTCTATCACTTAATGCAATGACTTAATAACTGAAAAGAGGTAAACACCATGAGTAATACTTATTTAACAACTGATGAGTTAGCCGAACGTATCAAGTACGACGCACGTACTATCCGCAATCAAATGAAAGATACCGTTTTGATTGAAAACATTCACTACATACGCCCTTTTGGTGGTCGTAAGATTTTGTACGTATGGGAGCGTATCGAGGAAGACATGTGCAAGCCGGTTATGAGCGCTATCAACGGTATGGCACTTCAATAAAAAAATAAGGAGATTTACTATGGCTACTATGCGAGGACGGTTTGGTAAGCTGGTCGTTGACTTCCGCTACTTAGGTAAGCGCTGTCGAGAAAAGACCAGTTTAGAAGACAACCCAGCTAATCGTAAAAAATTAGCGCAAGTCATGAAAAAAATGGAAGCAGAAATCACCCTAAATATTTTCGACTATGCTGCTTACTTCCCAAAGAGTGAACGAGCGCAGGAGATGACGGCACTGGCTGATAGAGCCGAAGCTTGTATCAGTCGCAATCCGACCTTTAAGGAGTTTTCTGAAACGTTTTTTGAGGAGAGGAAGATTGAATGGCGACCTAGCTATCGGCAAAAGATACAGATTATTTTGGAAAAGTATTTGTTACCTGAGTTTGGTGGTAAAGCGGTACATGCCATAAAAAAATCAGACTTGCTGACCTTCCGTAGCTCCCTCGCCAAAGTTCGTTACGGTAAAGATGGTCAGTCAAGTCTGTCAGTAGCACGGATCAACCAGATCATGATACTTCTTCGTATGATACTAGAAGAAGCGTCAGATCGCCATGAGTTTGAGATGCCTTATAAAAATATTAAGAATCTCAAGCAAGCTCGTCCTGATGTAAATCCGTTTACATTGAGCGAGGTATGGCTGATTTTAAAGCATGTTCGTGCTGATTATAGACCCTACTACACTATCCGCTTTTTTACAGGGATGCGTACCAGTGAGATTGATGGGCTTAAGTGGGACTGTATTAACTTTGATCGGCGTGAAATCAGTATCAGAGGGGCATTGGTAAACGGGGAGATGGGTCCGACTAAGACATTAGGCTCACAGCGCGATATTGCGATGTCACAACTGGTCTATGACGCCCTCCAAGAGCAGAAGGCAAGCACCTTTGGTAAGTCTGAGTTTGTGTTTTGCAATTCACAAGGCAATCCGATGGAGTACCGTAATGTGAATAGGCGGATATGGAAGCCCACCCTTGCCCTCCTCGGTCTGAAACATAGGCGTGCTTATCAAACTCGGCACACGGCAGCGACGCTTTGGTTAGCTGCTGGTGAAAATCCTGAGTGGATTGCTAGGCAGATGGGTCATAGCAGTACGGAGATGTTGTTTCGGGTCTACAGCCGCTATGTCCCTGATATTACCCGTCAAGATGGCTCAGCGATGGATAACTTACTACTTGCGAGTAAGGAGAAGTTAACAGGCGCATCGAATAGCTCTGGAGCTGAAACACTAATCACGAATGCACAAACTGACAAGGAGACGTCACAATGAAAATCATCAATTATGAGGAGCTGTTTGGTGAGTTTAAACCTGATGGTGCAATCAGTACAGATGCAAACCTTATTGCTAATGCATTGATGCGTGAGTTATATATTTCATCTGGTCATAACCTAGCACGCTTCTTAGGAGTGAAGCGGTGCTTTAACAATGACATGGCGATGCGTATATGGGTACAGAAGCGCTTAGATGCTCAAGACGGGTACTTTATAAAAGATATGAGCAGTCAGCTTCAAAGCGAGCTCTACGAGCTATTACCGCACTCTGATTATGGCAGCTATTGAGGAGAGTATGATGAGTGTCAAACTTCAACCCAATATGACGCAGAGTCCATATGATATCAAGATATGTGAGGATTACTGAGCATACGATAATAAAAGCGGCTTTATTAAACATGTGAAGACGCTTTGTGAGAAGTATGAGGTAAGTCCTCAGGTATTCTTTGAGACAGTTGCTCAGTGTTATGCCTACTTAGACGATGTTGTATGTGAATACTGCGGCTATGCTTGTCCAATTGAAGTACCTGCTGATATTCCTTATATGCGTGCCAAAAATAGTTGGTTATGCACAATATGTGAGCATGCTTTATGGCGGACAGATCAAGCAAATAAATGAGCATTAATCATCCAAAAAGCCAGACAGCTTGAGCTGTCTGGCTTTTTATTTATAGTCCTTGCTTAAGTAAAGCCGAAGGCTTAGTAATCTTCAGCATATATCGCTCTTAAACGAAAAGATTCATGTTCATCACTAATACTGGTGCAGTAGTACGTATATAATTCATCAGCTATAACGTTTTTTGCAATAAATGCCACTATATAAGAAATAGTATCTAGTGGGGGGCTTTCGCTACCCTCCATACCTAGCAACAGCCCTTTGATATTAAGGTTTTCAGGGAACTGACCAACCAACTCATTAGCTGCATTTTTTATCATATCTGTTTCAAATGCATTTGCTATATGAGTTTGAATAAATTTATATGATTTTTCTCGTTTGAATAAGTTTTTGATATCGTTAACATCTATACCTATTAAGCCACGTGGACTAATATCTAATAATTTAACCACTTGATTTACGTCTTCAGGCTGACATTTAACAATACCCTCTATGATATCTAAGCACTTAAACTCATTATCATCTATTTGCAAACCTACTAGGAAATAAGCCCCTGACTTCTTTTTTAGCTCTTTTAACGCCTTCTCATCCCAGTTATCACTAGTGATAAAACAGCCGATAAAAGACAAAGGGTAGGAATCCATATTTGGTCGATATAAAAGAGCATTAGATATATCATCTATATACGAGTCGTCAAGCTGGTACTTCATAGTCATACTCTCTGGTAACGTATTACTGCATTGACTGTTAGAGGTATAAAATCTAGGCCATCATTTAAATATTATTGACAGCTAATTTATTATAGCTATTGACTTATTTGACTCTGATACTGATTTATCGTATAGCTAATATATTTTTGCAAGTTTTCCATTAGCGTCTCTATCTTTCGAAAATCAACTGAACTATCATTATTGAGGTTGAAAACATCAGTACTTAGTATGGCAAAAGTCATATGCTTTCCTGAACCAAACTTTTTAGGCTTAATAACTTCAAAATCGAAGTTAGGTGCTTGGGCTACAAACAACTTATAAAACTCATTTCTAATCTTTCTACGACCATTTTTACTGGGAACAGAAACTTTAAAGCAAATTTTATCTTGTTCTAGTAGTAAGTAAACATCAACATCATTCACTCTATGTTTGAATGCCCAAAAGCCCATAAAGCCTCCTGACTTATTAGCCACATATTTCCAGTTCCCTTCTCCTAAATATGACTGTAAATATTGAAAAAAACCTATCCATGCACGTTTTCCCCATTCTGCCACTGGTTGGGACTCAAATTTTTGTACTGCACTTTCAATAGACTGAATGTAGTCATAAAAATTAGTATATATATCACTGTATTTTAATACTTCATTTTGTTCATTATCGAAGATGTCTAATAAGTCTTTTCTGACAACAGGATAAAAACCATCTTTTATAACTTTTTTATAACTACTCTGATCATGAGTCTGCAAATAAATAGGGATAATATTATCTTCTTCAAATGTTTGAGAGTGTCCGTTAAGTATAAATTGCTTGTATCGAGTCAACTGCTCGGAATGCTGAACACTACCTACTTTATCCTCGATTAATATACAGTAAGTATCATTAAGGACACATAAGATATCGATATTACTCACATGACGTTGCACTACTATACTGTCAATACTGGTTGGTAGAGTTTTACCAGCTTTATCGAAGAGTAATGCTAAAACACTAATTGCAACTTTATTCAAAGCTTTATGTTTATCATTTCCTGTTTTATAATCTTTCTTCGCCCAAGAAAGAAGCCAACATATAAATGCATCTTGTGACAGCTCAGAGGTAGCAAATTTAAATAAATTAGGTGTTACCATAGTTGTTCCTTAATTACATTACAAAAATATGATTAATATCAATCAGTAACAGTAGTTATTTATTTGGTCATAAATCATCGATAAGCAAAAATACATCCGTCTGCTATCTTTCGTAAACTGCCATCCCATTTTTTAAACGCTCGAGAGTAACTGTTTTTATTTCCAATGGGTCAATAACAACAGACAACTGTGACATAATCACTAACCAACCTTGCAGGTGATTAGTATTAGCAACGGTAGCACAGACTTGATTCCAAATTTTGTCGATAGCAATAATCTTCTAATCAACTAATAATTAGTGCTCATATGAATACTGACGGGCAGACTTTTGAATCTTTAAAATCAGCTCTATATGGCTGTCGTTAGTTGGCTATAACTTACCCAATTTGCGTAAACTCTCTAATGAAAAAGCGTATAGCCCTACCTAATCAAGTATTGGCTTATCTATTATCCTAACCTCGGTAATATGATTTATCGAAAAATTACGATGAGCTTCTAACTGAACCGCCCCGAGATTGTCTTACTCTCTCAGGATCTTAAGACTCCAACAATCCTGAGGCAGTTCACTATAGCGTTGTTTCCGACTTTACTACTTAGCTCTAATATATAAGTGGCTTCATTGATTGTTAAAAAATTATTTAGTTAATAATCCATTATCATTTAACACTTTATAGTACCAATCAAGCTCTGCAATAATTTTATATGCCATTTTTTTATTATGGATTTGTTCCCATGGCTCAGTTTTAGACCACCAATCATGTGGTTCAAAATTATACCAAGCACACCAATAACCTCCTTTTTCTTTGTCTTCTTCTGCTTTTATATTTTCACTAGCAAGACTATGGCCATCTTTACACTTAGTTAGAATTTTTTCATAATATTCATAGTCTGGCTTTACATCATCATTAGCTATAAAAATCCCTAAATAAGGAAAGTTGAAAACCGTACCTCCAAAACCTAAACAAAACTCTAAAGCACTTTCTTTAATATTAAAAGTGATTTGCTCTTCTTTCTTGATACCTTTTAGATTGGTTTTAATCATTGAATAAGGTTTGTTTCCTTTTGCAATGATAGTCGTAAGATCGTGTTGTAACTTCTCAATAAGTTGCTTTTTCATGTCATGAGTACTTAAAGCTATTTTTAATGCGCTAGTTATATTTTCTTGACTAGATAGCATCGTATTTAATACAGACTTCGCTTCATTCATATTTTCTATTCCCATGAACTGTTTTTGAATAAACTTAGTTAGCTGTGCAATAAATTCACTCACACTATGATTTTGGCATTCTACTTGACACGCTTTGAGCCAACCAAT
The DNA here is from genome assembly GCF_001606025.1 of Psychrobacter alimentarius. Lineage (NCBI taxonomy): Bacteria > Pseudomonadati > Pseudomonadota > Gammaproteobacteria > Moraxellales > Moraxellaceae > Psychrobacter > Psychrobacter alimentarius. The sequence continues at coordinate 2,025,203 of NZ_CP014945.1, forward strand.
CAGATCGCTAAATCTAAGATGACTATATTGATTACTGGTTTTCCAATATTCTAAGGTTTTAGTATCAACACTATATTCACTTGGTACGTCATTATCTTCGTTTAGATAAACAAGATGCCACAGCTTGTGTTTCCTATTTTTAAGTTCAGTAGCATAATCTTTCATTTGGTCAAGTTGATCTGCTGCATAAGGTTTGTTTTCGATACAAATACCGTAGCTGTCATTACCCACCTGACATCTTAAGTAAATATCCATACGACGCTGGGTGTTACTTTTTCCCGTTATTTCTTCAAGAAAAACCTCTGTTTTCTCAAGGTTATTGAGCATTGTCTGCCAGTTATCATCTTTATATATAACAGGCAGACAATGCTCAACGAATAACCTTAAAAAGCTTTCTTGCTGAGCATGACTTCCTTTAGGATCAAGCAGAGCCGCTAGAATACGACTAAGTCCTAATTCATCGGTATTAATATAATCAAAAGTACTGAAGTCTGGAGACAGTTGACGGCTATAGAGTGCTTGCGCTGTCTCTAATGCATTAATCTTTTGGCTCACATCATTGATTAAACTTTGCACGGTACTCATACTCATCTATCCTCTCAAGATCTCACTCGGTTTTATTCACTTATATTGCTGGTCATTGATTTGCTTTAGTATTTTAATAGTGTTTATATCGTAACTGCCTGCGTAGAACTGATATAAAAGTTTCTCAAATACACACTTATTACCAGCAGCAAAAGCAAATAACGTTAGCGAAGATTGCAGCTTCAAGTTATCTGGTGAACCAAAGATATTTAAAGCGCTTTTATCAGGGTGCAACAGTAGTAATTCAGCGCACTCTATCAATTTTGCTCCAAGCACCTCATGCTGCAAATACGCTTTCGCTTGCTCCAGACTCCCTATTGCAAATCGTCGAGACATTTTACTGTGCCCTAATCCTTTCACCTGTGGAAAAATAAACCACATCCAATGCGTACGTTTATGACCTTGGGTCAACTCTTCAATCACTTGTGAATAGATAGTATTTTGAGCTTGGATAAAATCATCAAATAAATCTTTATCTATCGTTGTCATTTTCTGCACTCCTTGCTATTTAATTAATGAGCGTTTGCCTGCCTGCCACGCTCACAACGTACGTAAAACCATATATAGTTAATGCTAGACTAACTAGCCACATATATCGCCCCCATCCAATAATGGTCAGGTTTATCAATCATCCTATTGCCGTAAAACACTTTTGAATCGTCAGCAATCCGACTTTCAACAGCAGTTGTGACGCTAAAGAACTCATCAAGAGATAGCTTATGATCGCTTTCAATATCAAGCATCATATATTGGGTACTAAGACCTTCAGGAATTTGATTGAGCAGATGATTAACGGTACTCTTTATTTGTTCTGAATCTGGTATGTCCGTTGCCCTAGCCTGTATAAAATTGGCAGGCTTTTCAGCCCCGCAAGATTTTTTGATATCATTAACATCTATACCAACCTTATCACGATCAGATAATACTGATTCAAACACGGTTTTTATCTGCCCGACTTCATCAGCTTTGCAAACAATAATACCGTCTATAACCTCGAACCTATCAATGTGCTTATCTGTGGTTTGTAGCGCAAACAATGTGCAACCGACTTGTTGTTGTAGATTTAGCAATGACTGTTCATCCCAACCATCTTCAATAACAATAAACCCAACCTCAGACAAGTGGTAGCTATCTGCTTGCGGTCTATACAAAGTAGCTAAAGGTATGGGCTCTATCTGAAGCTCATCATTACATTCTTTTTTAATATCATTTTTTAGAGTCTGTTTATTTTTAAAAATACTATCTACTGTCATACTCGGCTCCTTTTTAAAATGAAATTATTCATCGGTTTTATAAAGCTGCATCCCACTTTCTAGACGCTCAAGAATAACTGCCTTTAGCTCTAATGGTTCAATGACGACCGACAATTGCGACATACTTACCAGCCAATCTTGCAAACGAGTCGTATTAGCAACTGTAGCGCTGACTTGATTCCAAGTGTCATCGATAATAGTAATTTGCTGATCTATCGATAAGGGACGCTCATAAAGATGCTGACAGGCATATTTCTGTACTTTTAAAATCAGTTTAATCTGGGTATCGTCGGTCGGCTCTAACCTACCCAGTTTATGCAAACTCTTTAACGAAAAAGCATCTCGCCCTACCCAGTCAGGTATTGGCTTATTTATGACGCTAGCTTGGGTAATACGGTTAACTGCAAAATTGCGATGCGCTTTTAACAACTCCTTATCATCGATATGATCGTTTACTGGATAAAAGCCTGTTAGATACATCATGTTATCGATAAATACCAAACCGCACGGATAGATCAACTTTTCACTAGCATTATCGTCCCACTTTTTTTGATAACGAATATGAAGTTGCCTGTTCTCTAACAAGGCTTTATGAATGCTGGTAAGTACCTCACTATTAAGGGTTGGCGCTTGTACGATGCTTGGCAAAGTTATCAGATGCAGCTGCCACTGTCCTAATGAGCTATTGGCGAAAACGTACTGATCTTGACGTTTAATTTGCGATAGCTTAGCAGATATGATCTGCTGCATAGAGACTGGCAAATAGTTAGCGGTGTAATTACTGAGCATCTCCCAAAAAAATACGGTTTGCTCGCTGACAACATCGGTACTAAAGCTTGGCTCAATATAGAAGCGTGCGGTTTGACCGTTGATGTTTTGCTCCCACGCTGGCACTCTGACTAGAGCATCATTATGAAAAATATTATCGAAAATATTTTTTAAGCTGGTCAAATCGTTCTCTAAATTTTTTCGGTCGCTGGCGAAGCAATCAGGATTATCACCATAGGCGCTCATCAGCTCGGTAAGCGAGACAGCTTTAGCTTTATCACGCGGTAGACGTTGATAGAGGATAAACAAGCGCTCTGATTTGGTGTAGCTGGCGATAGGATGATTTGGCATTGTTAAATCGCTTATTTTTAGTTCAATAATTGGTGATTCAACTGATGCTTATCCGCCTCGTAATCGTTTAGAATCGCCATTAATTTAACAATTCTTTCTGATACCTTTTTTATTTCAAAGTCGTTGTACTTCCACATAAACCTCCAAGTATTGCTCCCATCAGATTTGTTCTCGTAGGTCTTAATATTAATTTCGCACTGTTTCAATAAACTATCTACTTGGTCCTTAAAAATTCCATTTTCGTTAAAAAAATCTATATGAATCGTAAAATTCATTTCGTTAGCTTCGTAATTCCTAATACAGAACACCACACATGAAGATGAGTTTTCCCATCTTTCGTTATAAAATCGAATATACGGTTCATAATAATTCCATTTATCAATTTTTGTTTTACCAGAAAAACCTTGCAAACTATTTCTTAAATCAATGTTTATCTTCGCAGCTATTTTAGGAATAATATCCTTATAGAGATATTCACTTAACTTAAAGTAGTCATTTATATTTTTCGTCAAAAACTCAATCTCATCTTCACTTATTTCACCCACGTTATCTAACTCCTTTAAATGTAATAAAAACTCTCTAGCGAACAGACCCCACTTGTTATAGGGGTTATCTAATAACGCCTTTGATAAATGCGGTTCAATAGCTTCTACTAAATTTTGATAAGAAATGCCGTGCCAACCATTATTCTTAATGACATCATCAATTCTACCGTCAAGACAAAGCACTATTTGGACTAAGTTCTTGTCTCGCTCATCTTCTTTTTTATTGTCTGTAATACGGTGCCTACCATAGCTGGTGTAGTCATCAAACGGATTATTTTGCTCATGATAAATCTTACACTCGACTATGATTAAGGCGTCTTTCGTTTCGATTAACAAGTCGATGCGATTGCCTTTGGCGGTTGATACTTCAGTCTCTACATTTTCCAAGCTGCCAAGGGTAGCCATCTTGTTTTTGTTTTCTAATAAATATTTTAGCCCTTTAAAAAAGCAATCTCCTAAATTATGAGCTTTAGCTTTGTCTAGAAAGAAGCTGAGCAGTTCCGTCGTTGGGTTTTCAAAGTGACCACGAGCACCGACATCAAATAGTGTGAGCTCTTTGGTTACGATATCTAGCTGTTTAAACTTATCGAACAGCGCTTTAAAGCTTTTTAGATTAGATCCACTTGCTAAATCAGTCATTTATTTTCCTTAAAATGAATGGGTCTTCAGTAAAACTAACAGGTTGAATAGCCAAGTAGGCGCCAAATTTGTAGAATTAGTACGGTTTAACAATCTCATTCAAAACGAACCAATGTCGCGGTGCCATTGTCATAAGCATTGCCATCGGAGTCATAAACTTGGTTCTTGAGATTGATTAACCAAGCTTGTAAATCGGTTTCAGCACTGACAAGTTGCCAATGACGACTCGGCACCAAGTCATGAATACCATCCGTACAAACCAAGAGACAGTCGCCACTATTAATATCAATCTTGCAAGAGCTGCCTTCTGGTGCTTCACTGCTTAGATAACTTTCGTCAGCCGTCAATACAAAGCACTCAGTAATACTATATAAACTCCCCGCCATACCTTCTCGGTTATAGTCAGCGAGCTTCGCTTGGCTACCTTGTTCTTGTGCCTGCTGGTCAATAAGCTCATTCAATAGATTATGATCTCGAGTCAGGCACTGCCACTGTGACGTCCCTTTAGGTAGCCAATAAATACGACTGTCACCCACATGCGTTATCGTCGCCTTTATTGTTCCATCGCTATCTAACTCACAGGTAACCATCGCGAGGGTTGCCGCCGCGCCATGACGCTTAGATAAATGCTTGGTTTGATTAATCAGCTGATGAATACTGTCTGAGCAGATATTCTTCTGATCGTTCCATAACCTTCTGATTGCTTTTACCACCGCTTTTGAGCAGTGCTGCGAGTGATTAGAGCTTGCCACGCCATCAGACACTGCTAGGCAAAATGGTAATGCAACTGGTGTCACTGCCATCACACCTAGATCTTCTTGATACCAATTATCTAAAAAGAAAAAAGCGTCTTGCTGCAGGTTATTACTAGCATTCCCTAGAAAGGTAATTGCACAGGTCTGTGCAATAGAAAGAGTTTCTTTTAAAGGACAATGGTCAAGAGAAAAAGCCATGATGGTAAGCCTATATGTTTGTCATAGAGGCTAGTATATCTGACTACCTGTAAATTTATTTTCTAGGTTAAAATATAAGATCATTTAAATAGCGCATGAGTAGCACAAAGTTGCTTTCTATAAATAAAAAGGTGATGAACGTTTCGCCCATCACCTCTTATGCACTATTTTAGGTCAACAAAACTTAATACTCTCTTACCATATCCTTTTGGGCTTTGTCATACTTAAAACAAAAAGGTTGATCTACATAGCTGTCAGACATTCTATAAGCATCGATATTGCCTGAGAAACAAAAGCGGTTAGATTTAATACTAAAATCAAAATCAATCGTATCGCCTTTCTTATTAACGATCATTGGCTTACCATTTGATCCAGTTGCCGCTGATAACGAATAACTAAAAGGTACTACTGTCTTACTAGCAGGGTCAATCACAACCAAACGATAAGGTTTTTTATTAACATACCCCGTAGCATTGGTTTCAAAAATATAGATAATCTGATTACCATTGAAGTTAGGCTTGCGCTCTTTCATAACGGTTGCATAGCTTTTCAAACGACTGTCTGTGCAAAATTTCTCGTCCTCATAATCAAAATCACATTCAACCACTGTGACACCATATTTTGTTTTAGGTGCTGCATTAGCCGTAGAGGGTAGACCTAAGATAATCATCGATGCTGCTAGTAGCAGGCTTGTCCTTTTAAACATGAAATTTTTCCTATAAATTTAAATAAATTGAGTACTTTTTACGCGGCTCACTTTCAGATGTCAGTAAGTATGCATTTTTAAGAATAGATGTGAGAAATTACTGATCGTTTTGCGGATAGCGCTCTTGGTCTATCTCATTCCAGTCCATGTAGGTTTTTTTAGAAAGCACTTTCCCTTGGCGGTCTAATGTATAGCGCGTGATACTGTCATAGCCATTATCATAAGCATTAGCGCTTTTAGTATTTAGGTTATAGACATCGAGCTTCCCATTTTCATAGCGACCACCATCGACATCTACGGCATCCCCCATTGGCTCTATATAAGCCATGTCATATTTTGGTGAGACAATGACCTTACCTGTTTTATCGATGACACCCCATTTACCACTTCTATAGTCTCCAATCTTGACAGCAGACAGTCCTTCTGAGAACTCCATTGCCTCATCCCATTTAGCTGCTATCATTGTTTTGCCAGAGGTGTCCACAAAGCCTGTTTTGCTCTCTTCATCACCCAATGTAGATGTGCTATATCTGGCCAATCCTTCTGAATAGTCATCTAGCCAGTTAAATTTAAACGGTACGACTGTTTTGCCTGTTTTATCAATTGCTCCAAATTTATCGTTTTTACTCACCACTGCTAGCCCATCATTAAAGTCACCGGCACTCTGATATAAATAAGGTATGGTCATTTTCCCTACCTTATTCATATAGCCGTATTTACCGTCTTTATATGCGGCTACCATACCTTCTTGGAAATCTCGAAAATCAATATAATAGCCACCAGTCATCGGTGCTTGATGCTCAACAGGTATGACTAATTTACCCGCTTCGTTAATATAGCCTTGCCAGTACAGATAGTCTTCATAGTCCTCACCGCCGTCATAGCTCTTGACCATTCCCATTTTCATGATCGCGACACGAGCCATACCTTCAGAGAAGCCACCACAGCTATAATATTTTGCAGGTACGATGACTTTTCCTCTGTCATCTTTGTAGCCACACTGAGGTTGCTCCGTATTCTCTAACTCAAAAGCTTGTAAGCTAGCGGTTGCACTACTTGCGCCAAACGCTGCACATAGACCCAATATCATCGCCCCTTTAGTCTTATTCTTCTTCATTCCAGTCTCATTAGTAAGGTGTAAATGCTATTTGCAATCCACAAACATATCTATGAAATACAGTCAATAGATATCGCTAAATTCAATAAACAATAGTAGTCAACTTTATTTTAATAATCAATATATATGTTATGCGATATAGTAATTTTAAATAGTCTCGAAGAATCTAAAGGCACAAAAAAGGACACAACGTCATCGTTATATCCTTCTGTATATTTTATGAATATTTACTATGGCTTCGCTATGACATAATAAAAGATTTAGGGTTTACTGTTCAGACTATTAATATCATTTTTGAAATTCATAAACAGTCTACTTTATCTATCCTCAAAATTTTTAGAACTCAAAAAATCTATTATTTCACTCGACCAGTTACATCTACTTCGTTAATAAAATATTATTAATGTAGAAATATAGCTTGTTCTGTATATGTAGCGTTTGTATCGCTACTCATATACATGACTGCATTAAATAAATTTACTTTTCTTAGCTGTTCGACACTGTTAACAGAGGTATTACCAAGATTAGGATTTGCTACTACGATAGCTAATGTTTGCGCTCTAGAAATCGCCACATTAATGCGGTTTTTATCGAATAAGAAGTCCATACCTCGAGGCGACTCATTGGCATCACTAGCACACATACTCAAAAATACGATTGGAGACTCTTGACCTTGAAATTTATCTACGCTTCCAACTTTTGCTTGTTTACCCAAGACGTTTTTTAGCTTACTAACTTGATGATTGTATGGGGCGACAAACAACATATCGTCCCATGTGATTGGTCGAACAACTGCCTCTCCATTATCTTTAGTCAAACCAGTATGAAGCATACAACCCAGTAGCGACTTAGCCAATTGCTCAATCATTGCCACTTCCTCATCAGAAGCTTGAGTATTACCCTCATGCTCTACAGGAACAAAAATAATGCCTGCCTCGGTGTTTATGTGCATATCTAACGTTTGGGGGACAATACTATGATTGGCTGTGGGTTCTAATACTTTTAAAATACGCTTATCATTATCAAGGTGAGATCTTAATTTGCTTTCATAGATTAGCTGACTGATAACTGTGTTGACCTTACTATGCATACGATAGGTCATGTCTAAGAACACACCCATATCTGCAGATATGGTTGGTGTATCATGTAATAAATAGTCCAGTATAGATAGCCCGCTTTTAGCAGGATGCGTACCTTGTGAAGGTTGACCTAGTTGCATCTGATCACCCATCAATACCAGATTTCTAGCGCTACGACTCATAGCAACTAAGTTGGCTGTTGATACTTGACCTGCTTCATCAACAAAAAGATAATCGAGCTGATCTGCCATGTCCTCACGAGCAAATCCCCATGCAGTTGTGCCGACAACACATGCTGGCTGAATATGATTGGCTAATTGATTGTTGCTTATTATAGTCACGTCATAATCAGAAAGTTCATCATCTGTTTCTTTGGTGCAGAAAGACGATGCTTTTATATTATTCTGTTTACAGTGCTTGGCCGTGCTAAGTAATAGATTGTTGATCGCTTTATGGCTATTACTTGAGATACCAATTTTCGCCCCTGACTTAAGCAAATGAGCGATTGCATGTTTCCCTGTGTAAGTTTTACCTGAACCCGGAGGACCTTGTATCGGCAGGTAACTACTATCGAGATTACTAATGGCTATGATGACTTGCTTTAAGCGAGTATCTGGTTCCTCACTGCTGACGATATCACCACCTTTGTGATTTAATAGTCTTGGCTTTACACCCGTTAAAAAATCCATAATGGCAGATTTTTTCTGTCTAAATAAACCTTGTTCATACTCGACCACCGTTTTAAATACTGCTTCTGCAATAACCTTACTAGATATAAGTTCATCGGGAATGAGCGATACCATACTTGGTGGTTCATGTTTAGCTTTGAGTACAATTACCCCATTTCCTAAATCACTATCCTCTTTAACCAACCCTACTGTGACGTTTTTATCTTCAGATGTTTCTACCCCAAGGACATAAAAATTGTTTGCAGCACCTTTGAATTCTTGATTAATATCAAATCGGTATTCGTAACTTAGATTTCTAGCTTTTGGTGATGATTTGAATGGCTCTCTTTGTGTACGCTCGCAAAGAGCAAGACAATCTAGGTCATCCATAAGCATCACTTCCTCTGAGCCAAGCCGATCAAATAACCTCCAGAATAAAGGCTTGGCCTCGCGACGATGAAAATCTAACATCCATGCTAGATTCTCAGTGAGTTGTGCTTGCTTAGAGTCGACTAGTAACTCTGTTTGGGCTTGGGCTAATAGACGGTCACGCAGTGCAGTAACCATAGTTGCTTCTTCAGATATTTCTGGCTCAATAACTTCAGCTTTACCTAAATAGTCAATATTATGAATTGTTTGTTGTTCTCTTAGCCATACTGCTAGCTCTTGCGTCGAGTCACAATCATCAATATTATAATCTCGAATATCACTAAGTATTTTTGAAGTTTGCCAAGTATCTCCTTCCTCGCCCCGTTGGTATAACGCTCGCCACTGGTCATAAACAATGATCGAATCACTGCCGTTACCCACTTGTGTATTACGCTTATTACGGTACAGAAGCTCCACATTTTTAATCGAGTACCGAGGAGCACCTAATCGCAAGCCGCCCTTTACTACCTTATATAAATCGACAAATACTTCATTTCTTAGTAGTTGATCAACCTCAAATTCACAGATACCATAGCGTCCCATCAGCTTACGACAAGCTGTAACTTCGTAACTGGCATAGTGGTAAATATGCATACTGGGGTCTTGTTGCCATCTATCGTAAGCCCAATGGATGAAATCTTGGAAACACTGTTTTTCCTGTTCACGATTGTGAGCCCAAAAGTCCTTGAACTGACGGTTGCCATGCTCATCCAAATAGCTATTACCCCACAGATATTCTAGCCCACCTTCATCGAGCGGAAAACCTTCAATATCAAAGAATACATCCATCGGAGAATCAGGTGGCAGTAATGTCAGTCCTTTTTTCTCACCTTGCGCAGGTTTTATTATTTCAAACTCTGGTCTAGCGCTATCAATCATCACCTCTGGTCTTTGACTTTTTAACTTACTCTTTATTTGTATACTCGCTTGAGCTTTAAGTTTAGTAAATATCGTAGAATGCATACCACCCACAGAAAATATAGATGAGTCTGCAAGCTGCTGCATGGTATGTATACCTACCTTATTAAGCTTCTTAATTTGTCCTTTGGTAATACTTGCTACTTGGCATAAATGATCTTTACTGAGCAAAATCTGTTCGGCATGGTTACTCCAGTTACCCCAACTTTCAGAATCAGCAGGGTTTGGACAATGATTTATGTGGAATTCAGCATGCTCTTTTAGAAAGGTGTCTTTCAATTTTAAGTAATAATAGTAAAAGTCATAAGTCCTTAATACTTGTACCTCACCATTGCCAAGAGCAACCGTAATATACTGAGGTAAACATCCTTGAATAGACTCAAGCATTTGAGCATAGCAACATAACTGAATGATAAATGTCGGCTTTACTCTACTGGCAAGCTTAGTATCCCATACCTCATAATGCCAATTACCAAAACTACTTGGTAGATGCTCTGGCTCATGATTCACCTTGACCAAGAAGTCAGCAAATCCTGCAAACTGATCCAGTTCCAGCCTTGCTTGCACAATTATTTCGACACCACTTTGCATTGCTTGCAAAGTTTTAGCATATCTTTCATCATTGTTCTCCCCCTCAATTTTTATTAGATTCTTACCTTCGGCTATAAACATTGCCTCCAGCTTATCCTCATGCTGATAACCTTTTTGTTGCAGCATTACCATGAGATCATCGTTGGGATCTTGCTTTGGTACTAACTCTGGATATTCTTGAGCAAACCTATCCATCCATGAAGCGAAAGGACTTTCCATATATTTGGTTAGATCCGATGGGGAGTAATACATATGCTCTTTTTTATACATGAAACATCCTGTTTTTCGAAATTTATAAGTATATTAATCATACTTATTTCCGCGACACTGGTTGTCGCGGAAATAAGTATTCGTATTGCAATTTTTATGGTTATAGTAGATATTAATGAAAAGATGTCTACTTATCAGGTTTTTTATCCTAGCTTGATAACATAGTCAATAAAAATCTCTCGATATTTTTCATTTTAAAACACGGATAATATTTCAAATATTGAAAGACTATTAGGTTGGACACTTAAATGATTTAAGGCTTGTAAGTGATGTTTAGACAGTAACATGAATCCAAGCTAGCCAACCATTCGTGAATGCCATGGAAGTTTCAAACTTAAAAGTTAACTACTTAGGAAGAGCAAAATGACAATCAAAAGAGATCCAACTATCAAGCCGTGGATGGAAGAAATCTGGGTATGGGCAGATAAGCTTGAGCTCTCAGAAGAGCTAATGCCTCGTGATATTAATGCTTTACTAGCCTTGACTGAATTAATACTAATTGAAAAAAATATCACCGAAGTACCAGATTCTATAGGTAACCTTAAGAACCTTAAGGTCCTTAGTCTTAGTGAGAACTATAAGCTAAAAGCACTTCCAGAAAGTATTGGCGATCTTGTGAATCTAGAAGAATTATCACTTTATTACAATGCATTGAATGCGTTACCTGATAGCATTGGCAAACTAAGAAATTTAAAAGAGTTTAATTTAGATGGTAACAAACTTAAGACACTTCCAGAAAGTATTGGTAATCTTTCGAACCTAGAAAAATTATCACTTCATTACAATGCATTGAATGCTTTACCTGATAGCATTGGCAAACTAAGAAGTTTAAAAGAGTTTAGTTTAGACGGTAACAAACTTAAGACACTTCCAGAAGGTATTAGTGATCTTGTGAACCTAGAAAAATTATCATTTCATTACAATGCATTGAATGCTTTACCTGATAGCATTGGCAAACTAAGAAGTTTAAAAGAGTTTAATTTAGTCGGTAACAAACTTAAGACACTTCCAGAAAGCATTGGTGATCTTGTGAACCTAGAAGAGTTGAATCTTGATGATAATGGGTTGAGTACGCTACCTGATAATATTGGTCAAATGAAAGACTTGAAGATACTTGGCTTAGGAGTTAACAAACTTAAGACACTTCCAGAAAGTATTGCTCAAATGAAAAACTTGGAGAAGCTCAGTTTAAACGGCAACAAACTTAAGACGCTTCCAGAAAGTATTGGTAGTCTGGCAAACCTGGAAGAATTGAGTCTTAACGATAATCTATTGAGTACGTTACCTGATAATATTGGCAAAGTAAAAAGCTTGAGAACGCTCAACTTACAAAGTAATAAACTTAAGATGTTTCCGAAAAGTATTAGTGACCTCTCAAGCCTAGAGTATCTGACAATTGCCTATAATACGTTAAACGCCTTGCCTGATAGCATTGGTCAAATAAAAAATTTGAAGTCACTTAGCTTAGAAGGTAACGAACTTAAGGTAATTCCAGAAAGTATTGGCGATCTTGTAAATCTAGAATATTTGATTCTTAACAATAATATACTAAATACGCTACCTGATAGCATTACCAAGCTAAAGGATTTATATTCGTTATCACTTTGTGATAACTACCTAACCGATTTATCTATAAAAGTTACTCAATTCTTGGAAGGATTAGGAGACACTGTTGATGATTGGAAACCAGATACTTACGATTTAGCCGTAGCACAAGAGCCTAGTTATGAAATTTATTTAGATGAAGTTCCTGATACTGTTACTATTGATGAAGTAAAGTTAGATGATGACACTATTGAAGCAATAGAAAAACAAGTTACAAATGTTCTTGATAAAATTATTAGGGATAATATTACTGGTTTTGATCAAGACGTAGGTTACAAGGTACGTCCTGGTTATGGCTATGATAAGTTCTATTTAGATTTTGTTGATGGTTCATTTGACATGAGCTTACAGAGTTTAATACATTATATTATGCATGAAGACGGTCATTATCAGAAATTCTTAAATAGATCGCAATATGCTAGATTACTATATACATTACAACAGTATCCAGAATCTATTTTCAATCTCGACCATGATTTAGATGAGAATTACGATCGTATACAGCATGACACGTTAGATAGAATTTACTATCAGTCTGTTAGATTTGTAGGTACAGCTTTGATAAAAAATGGATTTGATGTAAGAGATACTTTCGAAGAGTATCTAGATGGTTGGGATGTGAATATTGATGGAGATAAAAATGTGTAATCTCAATCTGACTAGTAAAGAAGATTCATTAGAAATTACTGAGCCTTCAATGCTAATACGAATTAATGAGCTGTTTCGAGACGATATGTCAGATGAAGAGCTTTATAATGCCACTCGGAGTAGCTGGAGAGTGAGTCTTAATCGAGCCAACAATGTTGAATATGCCCTATCAGTATATAAGGGTATTGTACGTGAAGTATATCTGATAACAGCATGGCAGGAAGCGGACCCAACGGCTCATGAAAAAAATAATGGTCGTTTTGAATTCATTGGTAATATTGCTGAAGATACAATTAGAAACAAATACAAACTTAAATCAGTAAAGCATTATTTCAAAAAAGGAAATATGGCTCCTTTCATGTATATCAACAGCTGAGTAAATTAGCACTTACTGAAATGTCACCAGATTGTCGAAAGCTCAATGTTAAGAGACGATGACAATCTTGGGGCTAATCATGACCACGTATATACTCGACACCGAAACAACAGGAGTCATTAAGCCACACATAACTGAGGCAGCATACTCTATTGTTAATATCATCAATGGTAAGGTAGCAATGCTACAGGAGCCAAGATCTAAGCGCTTTAATTCTCTGAAAGAAATTAGCTAGGGCTCTATGGCAATATCACATATATGTAATGAGTGAGGATGGGGTGGATGAACCACCTCATACTGATTTTAGACTGCCTGACAGTGTTGAGCACTTGATTGGTCACAATATTGATTTTGATATGGCAGTTCTCAAAAATGCTAGCGAGACACATATACCTAATCTTATTTGTACCAATGCGATGGCTAACTACCTTCTTCCTACGCTTGAGAGCCATAAGCTAGTATCTCTTCTCTATCACTTTCACTGAGATATATCCCGAACTCAGGCAAAGGATTCACATGCTGCCATTGCTGATATTCACTGAGCTGGTGCTTGGTAGTTTGATTGATTTAGCCAATAGTCAGGATCATGAAATAATTGATGTGAAGAGCCTATATGAGTTTAGTGAGATGGCACGTGTACTGACGCATTTAAGCTTTGGCAAACATAAGGGGGGGGGACTATCGTAGATTTAGCAGCTAGTTCTGAGTGTGCTGGCTATCTTAAATGGCTACTTAAACAAGATAATGTTAATCCTTAGTTAGCTCAGGCTTGCCAGCAAGTATTAGAGTCGATATAAACCTATTTATATTTATACCGTTAGCCCAGAGCTCTATTTGACAAGGCTATAAGAGCTCTAGATTTATTGAAGTCTTCTATAAATAGTGAGATAAGATTTGGATTCTAATTTTAATAAGCTCCAATAGTATTCAGCAGCTGTTCTCGAATCTCTAATGCAGTCGCTCCCAAATCCACAGTAGCGAATTGAATCTTGTGATTCTGCATGACAACATACTCATTAACATCTTCACCGACTGAAGGATGAAGTAGCAGACCAGAAGTGGTATCGTTAAGCAAGTCTTCACTACCCTCTTGAGATCTTAAGTAGGCATACATTTGATAGAGATAGCCACTACGTAACGTCTCATCTCTATACCAACCACGTGTAACCACAGCATTGAATTTAGTATCAATAACTGTACGATGTCCTACCTCTTTATTGTCGATAATAATATCTGTCTTCATGTTAGGAAGTATCTTATCGATGCCTGAGCTTTTCTCATCGATTTTCCACTTAAGCGTTTTGCCAGCACTGACACGCCAGACACTTTTTGAAAGGACGGTATGATAAAACCCAGCAACCCCTTTTTCAAAGAGCTTACGAAGCCACGGTAGATTATCTCTTGCTGGTAAAGACAGCTGCCTTGTACCGGCAGACTCAGTTGGCAGTGCTAGATTAAAAGCTAAGTGTGCTGCAGCAATCATTGGTTTATCTTCAACGTCATGTCTTCCAAACCGGTCTACAGAAACTTCACTCCGACTAGTGCGTACCTGACTGACTCCCATGCGCCTTAAGCGCACATCCAATGATCGGCATCTATGAGCCAACTCCTTGCTTTTAACAATCTTAGAAATCGTTTCAAGGGCGGCTCTGACATATCTATTACGTGGTGTATCAATCGTTAATTCATCAAAATGGCAAGCGACTTTACCATGGTCAAGCAACCTATTTCTCTCAGTGCTAAGCAAGTCTATTCTTCCACGTACACGATTAAGCACCGCATCACGTGACTGATAGCTATAACTCAAATTGCGCTGAATACGATACTCAACCCGTCGACAAAGTATTTCTGCGACCAAATCTGGGATGTCGTCAGGATTGTCCTCAACTGCAACTTTGGCTGCATCGAGTTCCCTATAAATATCGGATGCATATAATATAAGTAACCAAAGATTACGAATAGGTATCTCACCTATTCGCTTAACCTCTTCATAAGACTCAGATAGATGATCGACTTCAAAAGACATATGCTTATAGACCCGCAATCAAGCGTTTCTGTGCGCTCTGAGACTTGTCTAAATTATCGAACCAGTACTCATCTAGCAAAGGACCTATCTCTGTTTCTACGACCTCACTAAACCATTCTTTAGCATCTGTGATATTCATACCAAAGGCCGGCGTGACATAACTATGACCTACTTGAAATTGAGCGCCAAGGCTTGCATCTGTAGATATCTCGTCATTCAATACGTTGATACGCCTCTCGATGTGATATAGAAAATCTGCATCAATGCCGTTTTTGTCTTGTACCCAGTTACGCCAAGCTTTACCAAGTGTAGGTTCAAGATCAATGAAAGCGAAACGACGACGCAGCGCAAGATCCACTAAAGCAAGAGAACGGTCAGCTATATTCATAGTGCCCACAACATAGAGGTTATCTGGTATAAAAACACGCTCACCATCTTCTTTCTTATAAGATAGCTCTAATGCTTCATTTGGTGTTCTCTTGTCTGTCTCTAAAAGTGTAAGCATCTCACCAAAAACCTGAGCGGGATTGCCTCGGTTAATCTCTTCAATAACAATAACGTATTTTGATTCAGGGTCTTCTATAGCGACCTTAATCATTTCCATAAAAGGGCCATCTACCAATGTCAGCTTACCTTCACCAGATGGTCTCCAACCACGTATAAAATCTTCATATGAAAGGTTTGGATGAAACTGTACCGCTCTAATTTTACTATCGTCTCGATGTCCGATCAAAGCAAAGGCCAGTCTTTTAGCGAGCCAAGTCTTACCCGTTCCTGGAGGTCCCTGAAGTATGATATTTTTCTTAGCTTGAAGACGCTTAAGTATCATCTCAATCTTAGGCTGAGGTAAAAAGCACCCGTCAGCCGTAATATCATCAATAGAGTAAGTATCAGGAATTACTTGGGTATCAAACTTAGAATATGTTTCGACACTAGAATCACTGACCAGTGCCTCATCTAGCAATTTATATACTCCTTTACTAAGTAACTCTATTTTCTCATCCCTAACCATTTCTCTTAATAGGTATTTAATGGTTCCTTCAACATCGCTCCTATTAGGAAATCTTTCTTCAAGATCATTGGTAAATCTTTCTAAAAATTCTTCTACCGTAAATTCATTAGACTGTTTGTCATGACAAAGCTGTTTCACTTGAGATAAAACTATATCTTTCCAAGTCATATTAGATAATTTCTCCGAATCATCTGGCTGATACTTATATGCGGCATATGACAATGCTGGGAACGAATGTACAGGATAACTGTCTTCTTTGAATCGTATATCAAGATTAGCCATCAGTTCTAAATAGTCATTCGCATTACAACGTCCCTTTGGACCGTTCATGCTAATCTCAATATTAAGCTTCTTATTGATATATTCTTGAGACTGACCATCTAGTGTTAAGAAATTCCAAGGCCTAATCCAATATAGCCCCATAGTCAGATTCCAGCCCACACCATGGCACTGCACCGCTTTATCATATACAGCAATAAATTCGGATCTAATCTTTTCACTCTCACTTTCATTACCTAAGTCAGTAAATGAAATTGCTTGAGCAAAAACATCCCATAAAATATCTATGTCATTTGGTTGGCGCTTGTAACCATAGCCAAAAAACCATGTTTTTTGATTATTAACAAGAGGGATGCCATCAAAAGAATCTGGTACGGGCTCAGATACGTTGAGTAACTTAGCTAATTCTCTAGCGATAAACTTACGGTTCTCATCAGTGATTTTACGATTGAAAAGAGCCATGACTGTGAATGGACATATATCTTTTAATAACCCTCCTTCAACACCTTCTTCATACTGATCGTTAAGAATAGACATAACGTCACTTTTTTCAGAAATTCTATGTATGCCAGTAATAAGCTCATCACGTCGATCTCTAAAAGTGAGAAGTTTTGATGCCATCTCCTCATAGAAACTCGTCCACTTAAATGATGAATTTTCTTTAGTATTATCACCAAATCTTTCTCGCCAATATGGATCATTGCGAAACATGTCAATATCCTGAGCTTTGCCATGAAATGTAAAATCTATCAAACCAGCCCTTAGTGCAGTCTCAGGAATAACCTTCCAAACCGTATTTCGACTTGTGAAGAAATACCACTCTCTAAGGGCAGAATCTGCTTCCCATTCTACTTTTAAATTTTTGCCATCCCCTAAATTCTCTACTACTGTACCGATAGCTTTAATCAACATCACAGAAACAGAATGTCCTCGGTTATCAAAAGGTAGTGCGTTTTTTCTGGTATAAGCTGACTTGATAGCAATTCTATCGCCAGCCTTGATAGATTTTATTGAATCAATTGGTTTAGCTTCAGAATTGAACTCCCAAACTCCGTCTTCAATGAATCTTTCAGTATGGTCTTGATCATTGTAGATAGAGCCAACGAACCAATAAGACTGTGTCTCAGTTACATTTAAATTATTACTCACTTATTCTTCCTTAAAAAAACGATAGTTTTTAAAGTGCTGGCTAGTAAGCTCGATGAGCATTACTACTATTAGTATATTTATTATGCATAATCGGTGATCTACTTAAATGACTAAAAGTCATAAGCAAATTTAGAAATACCTTTACATTACTTATCAGCCCCTAAGCCTAGGCAGTAAACCAGGGTTAATAGTTCGTAGTTTTATACTTGGTTCTGGTGACCAGACTAGATCCTCATGTTCCACCGCTATTTGATAAGCCCACTGGCTGATTGTTTCAGAGCGAAGTTGATTGGTCGTAAAGCCAATATTTTTTGCTTCCTGTTCAATCGTATGGCCATGTCGTTGATTGCGTTCCAACCACTTTTCATAAAATAGCTCTTGGGCAAGATAGTCACGTTTGCTGTTATTGCAGCTATGATCTGTAAGTACGAAGTTATGAGTCGTATCAATTGGATATTTCGACCAAGGAATAAAGTGATCCACTTCGATATTGTTTCTTAAGGGTTTATGGCAATAAAAGCATCGTCCCTGCTGAGTATCAATCAGTATAGGTATTAATACTTTTAGACTTTGGCGTGATTGGTTAAACAAGAACTGCTGCAAATCAATATCATCACTAAAATGTATTTGGTTACGACTGTTCTTACGTACGAACTCTGTCCAGTATTGCTGGCATAGCTTGTTAATTATTTTACTAAAGCGTGTAAAACAGTATGCAATACCAGGCTTTAAAGTTATTACCTTTGATTTTGAGTCATAAACATATAAGAACTCACGACTAACTTTGTCCTCCGCACTTTGCAGATATCTTGCGGGGTACTTTTTGATAGTTGAAGCAATATCTTTTATAGTCGATTGCCATAGTTTGATATTTTGTGTGCAAGCCATAGTCAGACTGGTTGTCTTAGTTTTATGCTGCAAATCTAGAATGCTATTAATAACACTAGCCTGCCCTGTTGTACTGCTTTGTCTGAGTACAGAATCACTACTTTGATCCGAGTATGGTAATGCTTGTGTCCAGTAAAGCTGTATAAACTGCTCTGCTAACTGCTCATAAGAAATACTGTATTCACTGTCATCATCAATTCCAGACTCTATAGACAGATTAACAATTGCCATTAATAAGGCAAATTTATAAGTCGAGGTGTAAGAGCTAGATTCAAGTAGCCATTGAATACGTCTTAAAAAGTTAAGCTGGAATTCTGCTATTGGCACAATCGTTATCCTTAAAATTCAATATTTTGAGAGTCTCATAAAATTGCAAAAGCTAAATAATGTTTAAATCAAAAGCTCTTTGAATAAAGTAACTGGGTTTCTGCTAATATATGGCTTTTTAGTTTATTATTACTGAGTAATTAATAATGCCATTGTATACATTACCCACCATCTCACGCTTATCACTCGCACTATCCCTACTAGCCGTGACCAGCAGCACTTATGCAACTAACACGAACAGCATAAACCCGATTAGACCTGCTGTTGATAATCAACAACTTACAGCCTGTTTAGACAATTTGGCTCAAAAAGGTGTATTTGCAAGCGTCAAAGACATTTTTGCTCGGAATCGCCCTACTGAAGTAGACCCTAGCGTATTAGAAGCCCTAAATTATCAGCCAGAATTCTCTAAAGAGCCATGGGATTACCTAGCCAGCTTAGTGGACAAAGAGCGCGTTGTTGACGGTATCGCTGCAAGTGAGCATTATGCCGATGTCTTAGCAAAAATCGAAGCTCACTATGGGGTCAGTCGCTATGATGTGCTCGGCGTTTGGGGAGTAGAATCGGATTTTGGAACGACCTTAGGCAAAAAAGATGTGATTAACTCATTAGCGACCTTATCTTGCTTTGGCCATCGTCAAAGTTATTTTCGCGGGGAATATGTCAGTGCTCTAAAAATATTAAAGCAAGGAGATATTACTAAGTCTGACTTTAAAGGTTCATGGGCAGGAGCGTTTGGGCAAACTCAGTTTATGCCCTCTACTTTTTTACAGCTCGCACAAGATTTTGATGGCGATAATCGTAAAGACTTAGTTAATAGCCAAGCCGATGCCCTAGCCTCAACCGCTAACTTCCTAAAAAGTAGTGGCTATCAAAGTAACCAACCTTGGGGCTATGAGGTCCGCTTACCTTCAGATACGAACTTTTCAAACAATCGTAAAAATAAAAAATTAGTATCACATTGGAAAAACATCGGCATTACTCTGCCAGATGGTGGCGCATTACCTGATACCTTATCTTCGGTAGGTTTATTTTTACCCGCTGGTAAACAAGGGCCCGCATTTTTAGTGGGCCGTAATTTTGATGCATTTTATGCTTATAATGCCTCAGAAAATTACGCGCTAGCGATTGCCCATTTATCACAGCGTATTGAACAAAAAAATACCGATGTGAATTTTGCCAATGCGTGGCCAACTGACGATCTGGGCTTGAGCCGTAAAGAGTCTCGCGAGGTTCAAGAATCATTAAATTTACTTGGCTATAATATAGGTGAAGTCGATGGCATTATTGGAGATAAAACACGCCAAACGATTCAAAAATATCAAGTAGATATCGGTATTAAGGCCGATGGTAAAGCGGGCAAAAAAATATATCAGCGACTCATGGCCAGTACTTCTAAACTAAGAGAGGCTGCCAAAGTACAGGCCAAAATTAATGCTGAAACTAAGACTGCCGTTAATTCGAACTCACAAAGCACAACCCAAAAACCATCTGACACAAAGTCCAGTTACGGCTTGTCTAACTTATTAGAGAATAAAACCTTACTTCCTATTCTTATTAGCCTGTTAGTTGCCCTAAGCGTTGCTATCTTTATTAACAGAAAGCGCCAATAAACTAACTTCAGCAGGTAAAAATCATCTCTAAACAATGGGTTCCGTCCTGTAACCCATTGTTTCAAATTTAGGTCATAGTGTTTAGCTTAGTCAAGTCAATTAATTACCACCAAATATTTTTCCTAACATAGATAACACGCCCAAAATGAGTAGAATATAAGCAATTATCTTAAAACTATCTGTTCCTTTCTTGGTATTAGCTGATATTGTATTGTATTGCGAAGTTATCGTTGATTGCATTGGTATTGACGTAATATTGACATGATCAGGAACGTCCTCTGGCTGTACGAATATATTTTCAAGCTTAACTGGGTTAGATTGATCTAGAGCAGGCTCTGGTTGTACATCAATATCTTTATTAGCCCTTATTAGTAGCTCCTCTTTACTGATATCTCTTTTCCTAAGTAACATCGAGTGCCACTGCTTATTTATTTCTTCTTTTATATTTTCACGAAAATACTCAAAGCTTGAATAGTTAATTTTACCGATATTTAAAGCGATATTAGAACTATCTTCCATCTCTGGCGCGACCCAAAGTTTAAAAAATATTAAATTGTCTTTGATATGATAATTATGAGTTTCTCCATCATGGGTCATACGAACAAAAGCATCTATCGGCTGTTTTGAGTTACTTTTAAAGCAAATAAAAATCTGTCTTACTTCGTCTTTGCTAATACTTCTATTAAAACCCTTATCCAAATTTATCGAATAATGACTGTTAAGCGTGAAGCCTTCTACTAGACAATCTTTTCTTACCTTTTTAGTCACTTCATTTTTATCGACTATATCTAGCGCATAGTTTTCTGAATTAATCCTACTAAAATCAAAATAGTTCAATTCAATGTCAGCATCATCCATCAAGTGATGCTGAATAAAGACACCGTATTCTATATCGAGATTATCGACCAATGCGGGTACATACAATAATAAATTAAATTTCATTAATGGTTAATCCCTAATCAACTATATTCACTACAAAGCAGGCTAATGCCATTAAGCTATCTACAATATTGGATACCTAAAATGTGCTCTAAGATCGCTATGAAGATAGATATAGGCTGTGATTTATTGTTATTATTGAGCGCCTAAACATTTCAATAATTCAATCGATTCATAGCAGCAACAGCATCAGGCTCACCTAGCTTTGCAGATTCACTATACCAATCAATAGCTTGGTCAATATTTTGTTCTAACCCATTACCATATTCATAGCGCAAGCCTATAGCATACATGGCTCGCTTGTGTCCAAGCTTTGCAGACTCCATTAGCAACCTAACCCCTTCTTGTTCATTTTTTGGCATACCGCCTGTGCCATTTAGGTAGTAGACCGCTACTGCATAAATTCCTGAAGCACTATTTAACTCAGCCGCTCTTTTATACCACATTTCCGAAGTTTCTAAGTCTTTTTCAACCCCTTTACCAATACTATAAAGGTAAGCTAAGTTAGTCATAGCACGGGGATAATTAGCCTCAGCAGAGTAACGATGCCAAACTACCGCATAATCAAGATCCTCGCTAACACCAAGCCCTTCTCTATATATCCACGCTAGCTGATTCATTGCTCCTGCATGACCTTGATTTGCTGCTTGTTCAAGCCAATTTCTAGAAAGCTCATAACGCTGTACCTGATAGTAATACGTGCCTAATAAGAACATTGCGTTAATATTTTGATTATTTGCTAAGCTATCAAGGCTATTGAGTGACTCTATATCAAAGTTAAAATTATCGAGCCATTCTTCAAATATACTTACGTTTCTAGATTGATTTTTGACATTGACAATTGTATTTGCTAGCAGGATTGGGGCATAAGGATTTTTATTGTTATCTATCAGACTCTGATAACGCTCTAAACGCTCCATATCGTTAGGATATTGTTCATCTATCAAAGCTAATTCATTTACCCATTCAATGTTCTGTTCATCTATTACACTAGTGTCTGCCGCTTGCATATCTGCTTCAGCGTCAGCTACAGCCACTTCAGCGTCGGCCCCTGCCTGTGACTCTCCTGGCTCACCAATATCATATAGCTCATTTGACTCAGTATCATCATAGTATGCCTCATCATAGTATGGATCAGAATCAAAAGCTCCTGAGGCGATGATCATAAGTAAAACACCTGTAAAACTCATTAATGTATATTGAAGATTTTTATTCATTAGAATTAAGCCATATTACACTGTGTAATGGTTGTTTAAAAATTTGCTGTTGTTACTCTTAAAATGTCATTATTTTGGCATTCAAGAGCGTGCCATTTTTGATGATTCCATACTTTATCTAAACTAGTCGGTCGTTGTATGCAATAACCGATACCGTAGCTAGTATCATTAGCAATGGTCTTGATAAGACCCATGACCATGGTATGTCTAGGCGGTCTATCATCTACAACCATATTACTGATACCTTGCCCACTAGTCCAAAACACAACTTCGAACTCGCCACCTATCTTATCTGCTAAGCTTTTGGGTAACCTAGCAAGCAAGGTGTTTTTACCGTGTACTCTTTCCCAATCTTTAAAACCTTCTACTAGATCATCTAGGTCTTGTTTGGAAAAGATACCCCATATCACATCAGCATTTTCTAGGCCTAATATCTTTAGGCTGGTACCATCCGAACTAGTAGTGACACTGGATGTATCTTGGCTATTTTTAGCCTCCGTGATAGGTTCTCTGGCAGCTGTCACTTCTTGAGTAACTACTGATTTCTTTACAACCTTAATGTCTTGGTCAGATGTAGGTTTTTTAGTGACTTTAGATTTTTTAATGGACGTTAATTCTTTAGTGATTACAGCCTTTTCAAATTGGCCTTGAATCTTTTCTAACAAATCCTGAAAGCTTTCAAATTCTTCCAAAGCATCTTCTACATCTATATATTTTTGTGAGGGAATTTTAGGATACATTTGCACAAAAATTTTATTAGATGCTCTGGATTCTACATCCTTTAGGTCGCTAAGTGGATATACCGTTTCTAGACCAACTTCCTCATGTCTAGCAGATATCCATAAATAAACGCGCTTTAGTTTAGGTTGTATTTGTTGTAGCTTCTTAAAGTCCATAAAACAGGAAATAAATAACGATAAATTGTATTTAATTGGAATATCAGATTCACTAAAACCACTAAATGGCGCTTCTTCACGTATCAAACGTAACCAATTTTCTTCCTGATTATCTGAAGCATTAATATCTATAACATCGACTAACGCTTGATCTCTATGCTCTAATATAAGACAACATTCAAAGTTATTATTATCTAGCTTGTTTTGGGCTGATAATTGCCATAACGCGCACATATCATTACTCATCATATACTTGGGTCACAAATTAAATTAATGTTAATCGTGCGCGGATATAGATCTTCGATATGTTGTTTAGATTTATTGGCAAGGCTAGATACCAGTTGGTTATATTGAAAGGTTTTATCTACCAAGTTGGTACAGTCCTCATCCGAGCTACAGCCGTCACGCTCAATAGAATACTGTGTATAGTAGCTGGTGTTGATAGAGCTACTCGTTGCAGCATATTGCAAATCCATTCCTTGAGCGCTTTTTTGTGCATCTGCCATACCCGAGCTGACGCCGATACATGCTTTTTGTGCCTCTATAATAGGAATAGATAAATAATTATCTACCACCTCAACCGTTGCGGGCGCTTTTGGCACGATACTATAACCTGCCTGTAGCGGCAAGTTTAGCCTTAAAGTACTCCCCGTTTTGGAGCGAAAGAGCTCACCATCCGCACAAACCTTGTCACGATTGGTTTTGGGGTTGATATAAGGATAAAATATAATGCTGCCTTTATCGCCCCAAGTGATATCGTAGCATTCTTTTTGCTCATCACTGAGGGCGCTGTTAGGGTCAAAAGCGCTAATAAAGGGCTTTTTCTCGCCCATGGATAAATCAATAACGTTTTTGGGGCTGATAATGGGAGCAGGCGAGCTAAAAGCATCGTAGCTTTTGGCATCATCTGTCAGCAGCCGTAATTGTGGTAAGAACTCAGCTTGAGCGATGACGCTGTTAGGATGTTGGTTTTGAGCGTTGATCAGGCTCTGTTGGATTTTTTCGATTTGCTGCGCGCTAGAATGCTGCTTAGCTAACCAAAAAAAGTGCAAATGCTTTTGCGTCTGCTCAAGCGTCTTAGTCGCATTATTCACCGTATAATAAGTTCCCACAAAGGGTGCTCGTAACGATAGTATCCCATTAGATAGTGTAGAACCTGAATTTCCAGCATTGACATAATCGCTCAAAAACGAATCATATTGATTCTCGAAGTTCGTTCTTTCTGCTGGCAAAAAGTGCATATCAGAGACGATGGCAACGGATCGCTCCTGAAGCTCTGGCTGCTCTCTATAGTCTTGTAGAATTAAACCCAGCTCAGTATATTGACCATTAAGATCACATTTGCCTTGCATCAGTTGGTTCTCAAAAGTCTCAAAAGGCATATAAACCGCCTTATCTGATGACTCGTTCTGCATAAATATTAATAGGCGATCATCCGTTCTAAGTACCGACTGTATTGACTGTACCAGCTTAGTAATAGGTAGCGTATTCTCAGTAGCATTCAGTTCAGCATTAAAATAGCCACACATGCTAGCTGAGCCGTCGATGATATAATCAATCGCTGAGGGGCTATTATTTTTAGGTAATATATCCAAGTTTAGTGGTGGCATTACGTTGGGCTTAGCACTGACTTTTGCTCTAGGTTCTGCAGACGCAATGACTTCAGGCTCATCACCACACCCCGTCAATGTTATTGCTAGCATACCTATTGATAATGCTGCACTGAATACACTAGTATAAGTTGATTGATATAATCGCATTAATTCATCTCCAGAGATTTGCCTATTACCTCGAGCGTACGATCAGTACGTTGGGCCTTATACCAAGCCTTATTGACCCAAATATTAGATAACGAATTTGGTTTTTTATAACAGTAAGCAAAGCCCTGACGATCGGGTTTAGTCAAGCTAATAACAGCGGCACGCATTGTATTTTGTGCCGGTTCAATAGAGTCAACACCGTCACTTCCCACCCATAACTCAATCTTATAACTAAGGTGCTCAAGCTTACGCTGGATATCGTCAGGAACTAGTTCCCGCACCTCTGTATTGCCACGATTGGTTTTAAACCAGGTGGTGATACTATCAGATAGCTGATGAAGGTCTGCTGAATTGAGCTCTTCAATCTCGGGTGCTACCATTAGCTCTTCAATAACAGGTAATGCTGTATCAAAATTACCGCTAGCGCTATTATTGATCTCATTACGCATAGTAAATTGGTGCTTAAGACTAGCTTCGAGCTCTGCATGCTTAATCTTAGCTTGTTCTAGTTGTTCTTTAGTCTTAGCCAGATTACTGGTCACTATATTATGTTTGTGCTGTAAATTTCGATTCTCAGCATTAAGACCACTTATTTTTCTAAAAAGTAATATTCCTCCACCCAAAAGAAGTAAAGCTAATCCACCAATTAGTAGATAGTCAGTATTCTGCCAAAATGGAGTTTCTTTAGCTGTTTTTGGTTGTTGTTCGACAGCTTTTTCTTCGGTGTTAGCAGAGTCGAGTTTATTGACGCTATCCAAAGCTGCCGTAGTACTGGCAGCTTCATTGTCATTGATAGGATTAGCACCATCACTAAGCTCTTGAGTCGGAGCGCTAACAGTGATTGCGTCACTATTCTGTGCGTTTTCGCTGCTACTAACATTAGAGTTCACATCAGGCGCTTCATTATTTAGGGTAGCGCTATTTGACGATCCTGCATTTCTCGATTTTATAGTATCATTATTTAATTCAGTCACCTTACTAGAACTATCATTAACACCTTCAACATAAGTTTCCGGTAGCGGCTCACTTATTTCTGCTATCGCTGACAAGGGCGCCAGCATAGCACCCAAGGTAATCCCGATAATTATTTTAGTCTTTGCCAATTTCTTTAGAACAAAAAACTCAAAGTTACAAATATTTTTCGTCATAATTATATTCCTAATTACCTTGTAACTTTTGAGTCATTGCTAAGTTGAAATTCCAACGATCAGTACCACTTCCCGATCCATTCAAATACATAGCATTTACATCATAAAAGTGTCTATTGCCGTATTTATTATTGATGAATAGATAAGCTACTTTTTCAGTATCATGATTCCAATACTTTTTGGTATAAGGAAATAAGTTCTCTAACACAGGTAGTAGGTTTTCTTTATCTAACAGGTTGTCATTAAGACGCGGAATAGTTTCGTCTTTATCATAATTAACCAATACTGGGCCGCTGGTAGTATTTTTATCAAACATATTGGGCGGATATAGCATTTTGGGATGCTCTAGAGCGCTGCCTATATTATTATCATACATTTGATCGGCAATACCGCCAGCACCATCACGGATCATGTGCTCTTTGCTGTTTTCACTATAACTAACATTGAGCTCTATATCGTCCCAACCCATAAAGTCAGCAAATACGGTATTCCAAACTGCTGGCGCATAATGACCTTCATTGATAGCGGGGTGTGGATGAGTATCATGGCTGAAGTAGTCACTCAGCTTAAAACCATTACCCTGCAATACAATGTTTAACTTTTGATTTTTCAGATGATCGATAGACTTGAAACCTGCCTGCTGCAGGAGAAGCTTTATTTTTACAAATATGTATTCATAAATACTCTCAAAGAACATCTCTGCGACTTTTGAGACTTCACCTGGATCGCTTGGTAGCTCATCAATAATACGAATATCATTGCGAATTTGTAGCTTCATCACTGAGGCTAATAAAGTTTCATAGTATTTTGCATTACTATCTTCTGACTGCATGTCTATTTTGTGCTCTAAGAACTTACGAATAGGACTACTTTTTGGCGTAAGCATGGCACTTAATAAGTCATTACCCGCCCATTTAATACTACTCGAGTATTTTAAGCGCTGTATCGCCTTATCATAGTCTTCGTATGACAGCTCAATATCGATATCTGTTGTTCCACCACCCATATCTATAATGACATAAGACTCATTAGGGTTAATCATCGACATCTGTAGCGCTGCTTCGGTCTCAGACACCTCTATCACTTCAGGCTTTTTAATCGTAACCCCAGTTTGCTTGACTAACCTTTCTAATATGGTTTTCATATCACGCGCGTAGGTGTTAGCGAAGGTAGTATTTTCAAACATGAAAGCATCAGGACGCGTGACATAAACATAATCAATATCCGTAGCTCCAGAGAATCTAAGGCGTGCTAATACCCCGATCAGCACCTGCTCTATATATATCGAGCGCAGTCTACTAGATAGTGGATAATCACTGCCTCCTGTATCTTGTGGCCACTTAATATTGCCATAGATACGTTGGATATCGTTACTCTCAAGTAAGCTATTAAAGAACTTAATACGTTCATCATCTGAGTTTGATACGCCCAAAAAGTCACTACATAAGGGTGTAAAAATAGGAGCGTTTAGATTAAGGCCGTTGATCAGTACTTGACCCTTATCTGCACTCTCTTTCATGCTCTTTAACTGGACATCGGTCTGATTTATATCATCGGAGTTAGCACGATTACTCAAGCCTAATAAAATCTCACTGGGAATGGTATAACTGGCACCCTTGCTTACATTCGCTTGGCGCTGTAAGTAATAGGCGCTACGGTTTTTTAGCCATTCTTCTTGGCCTTTTATATCATCGGCCTCTGAATAGACGAGCCATTCCATTCTAGGTTCATCAGCAGTATTGGCAAGGTTAAGGTTTTCACGCTTAATCTGCCCTTGATCCTTATATGCTTTTGCCATACAAGTGTTAGAAGTACCAAAATCTAAGCCAATACACTTAATGTGGCTATCACCTGATTTTATATTCTCATTCAATATAATTGGTTGAGTCGCAATCACCGTATCACCACAAGACAGCTCTATTATGGCAGGGACAAACTCAACTTTTAACGGAATAGCATCAAAACCAAATATTTTGGATTCTGTTAAGTCTTGAGAATAGACCGTGACGGTCATTTTATCTGACCCTAAAGTGGTATGTAGCTTGCTAGCTAAATCTTCATAAACGTTACGCTTTTCGATGTCCACAGTGATAAAATAGTAGCGCCAACCTTCGACTTTAAAGTTTGGCCAAACTCCAACCCCGAAGGCTAAGTCATAAGGAGTGATGGCGATAGTGGTCTGATTGGCGTCTCCTCTATATGGAAACTCCATCCAACCCAAGTCAGGCACATACAGTTTGGTATATTGTATTGAGCATTCATTATTGCTTTCACCATTGAATTTGACTCGGGTATAGACGGCCTCACTATTGTCCTTTGATAAATGAGCAATGACTTCAGGATCCAGCCAATATTCTTTTTTGACGGGCAAAAATTGCTCGATATTGACCACGTTGCCATTATTATCTGGCAGTTTATCTAGCATGACGACTTGCGGATTTTTGATTAAATAGCTACTAGTTTTTACCACCGATTTAGAAGTTCCTATCTCGCTTAGCGTCACAACATTACGACAGCCTAAAGTGAGCGTAGGATTCATGGCCTCAACGATACTCGTTGGCGCTGGCGGCGGCAAGTCAGTCAAGATACCTGTCAAAGCGGTTAATAATATATTTTCATGAGCGTTTTTATTAGCGCTTGGGCTATTTTTCAGTCTGCTTTTTAGCACATTTAACTGGCCAGCAAAGAACTTATCTAACGAGCTGATTTTATTTTTGTCACCGCTTGTTTTACGTGAAAACAGATCAGCATAGCGATAACGCAGACTTGGGAGCTGCATACTTTGTAGCAAGCCTGCAAAATACTCTTGAGCGGTATTGTTTGCCGCTAAGCACCAATAATAGCCATTCCATAAAAATAGTGGTGTACGATCTGAATCATTGGTGACGATCATACCCAACTCGCTATCTGACCAGTTCTGCGTCAAAAGTTCACGCTTGAGCCAACGGTGATAGGCATTATTATCCTCTAGTGCAATGCTGGTATAAGCCACTTCTGTAGAGCCACTAATTAATAACCAAAACGCCGCTTCAATTACACGCTGAGCATATAAATACAAACCTTGCTCGGTACTTTGAAATTTATTGGCAATAATCTTGTAATACTCGGTCTGATTATTTTCTAACAACTGCGAGACTGTAATCTCGTTTTGAATCTGTAGTCGCCACTTCTGTAATAAAAACGCTGCCAAGATATTAGGTACACCTTGCGCCACACTTTCGTCTAATTGGATGGTGTTGATAAGATTGGCAGTGGTTGAGGTGGGCGATAACGCATCCAACCAATGCAGCGTTTTAGGATGCTGTATATCCATAATATCAAGCGCAGCCACATCACCTGCTAACTGCAAATTCCAATCCATCGCACCATAATGAGCAATATTGCCTTTTTGTTGTTGCATCTGTAATTGGACTTGGCTGATGGATTGAGCGGTATCATCACTATTACGATAATCTGCAAAGGTCTCACCGAACTCTTCTGAAGGTCTAACGTACTTATTAAGGTTTTTGAATACTAAGCTGCCAATATTGCTAGCCAATTGTGCGTACTTATCCGCATTCGTACCGCCTTGATCAATAATAGTATTGATTTTGGCTTGTAGTGTGGTATCGATACCACCTTGATCACTGAGAATAGTTTTTTCTAAGACTTTCATCGCACAAGATTGCCACAGCTCATCTTTTTCAAAGCCTGTCTGATCGTTTGCGCCAACCAGTTTAGACCATAATGAGTTGGCATTATCAGCGCTACTGATATTATGATAAGCCCTAAATGCAGGAATAATACCTGAAGCATTATTATTATCATAATCATGCTTAGATAACCAAGTTAAGCTACTCTGATATTGTTTTTGCTCAAAAGCTAGAGCATCTTTTAGATTGGTTGCGACGACTTTGGGTACAAAAGTCACAGATTTTAGGCCGAACCATGCTTTTTTACTCTCATGACTCACACCAAAACGCTCACTGATCTCCTCAAGTAGCTTATGAACCGTATCGTACTGCGCGGCTGAATCCCCCAATACTGTGTGATTGATACCACCTTCAGAGTAGCCGTTGAGCACTTCTATAAAAGCTTGCATCACTAAAATACTTAAAGCGTTTTTAATCAACAACATCCAAAGACTGGCGAAGCCTTGACCTTTTGAAAAATCTTTGAACTGTAGAGCTGCCGAAGTATGCGGATGAAACTGACCTTGGCGTATCTCGTGAGACAGCTGAGTCATCGGCATATATAGCTCATTTGGCGCAAAATGGCGCGCAAAGCTATGCTGTACCGCATTTGCGGCTAATAAATTGACCACGTGCGTATGTTCAGGTTGGTCAAAATCGCCAGCACTTGGCCTTTGGATACCTTGCCACATACTGCCTGACTGAATAAAGATAGAGCTGACGGCATTATTACTATTAGACTGCAATTCATGTTGGAAATTTCGCAGCGCAAAAGCAGTATTACGTTTTAATTTGCCCGTATCAAACGCGCTGCCCGTCAAGCCATCTTCACCCGGTTTTAGCTGAAACCAAGGAAGTGTGGCAACTGTTGCCAAATTGACGGTACGCCCTGAGCCTGAACTGTTGATAATCTCATTAAAGGTACGCGCCAAAGTCGGAATAATACCACTACCTGTACCGCCAAATACTGAACCGACGATGACAATATTACAACCTGAGGTATTAATACCCGTCACATCGTCATCAAATAATGATAAGAACTCTTGTTGGAGAAGCGCCTTGTTAGCCGTATTTACCTTGCCACTACCATCAAGTACTCGCCCAAGCTTTTCACCAAAAATAGTTGAGCCTACTTTTGGGTTGGCATGCATACCCTCTGAGACCTTAATATTTAAGTCTTTTTCATAAAAAAAAGCTTGAATTTCCTCCGTTGTTTTGCTCTTTTGTGCCAATAGTACGTTTTTGACAGTCAAATCATTACTAGAAGATAAATTCTGGCTATAGGGACGAATAATATCAAAATTAGCCTCTCGAGTTTTATTATCGATACCTCTATGGCGCAGATACTCATGCAGACTTTGGATATCAGGTACTAGCTGGCTACGGCGGTTAGCGATCTGCTGAGATTGCGCGTCAGCATCGATAATATAAACATGAGGAACCTCTACCGCTCCGGCATTGCCTAATGCCAACACGCGCAAATAAGCATGAATAATATGCTGACCTGAACCACCAACCCCAATAAGTACATTTGACACGACAAACTCCTGCTGAATTTGGACAATAAAATATTTTTATAAGATAAAAGAGTGATACGAATGCTTTTTTGGCGCAAAAGTCTCATTGATAGTAGCAGTCCATTTACAAGGTGCCCAGCCTATCAATCATAGCTATCTATTATTGCCATATAAGAATTTAGCAGTGACCAGTAGATAAATAAGTACGCTAATCATCACAACGACTAAAGCACTGACTATCAGGTTACCCAAAAATAGCGGCGTGGTGAAAGGTAAAAATTTGGTAAATAACACTGACTTAATGTTCATACAGACTTTGATATTCAAAGGGTCTGATATCACAGCATAGATGTTTGGCTTGATACATGAAGCAGCTGACTTTTTAAGCAAAAAGTTTGGCAATATAAACAATAACATTGCAATCCCAGCGGCATAACCGGCATAAACAAGCTTGGCGCGCTTGACGGTAATACGAGGATTACGACGATTGCGGTGAAACAATATCGCTGCAAAAACAACGCTGATAAAAATAGATACAAAAATAATGGCAACATAAAAAGCTAACTGACCTGTCTGCTTAAAGGCAGGCGCTAACTCATTCATCTCTAAAATCATCAGGCCGCTTACAATAGCGGCAATAACACCAGTGATCACAATGGTTTTTATTATTGACTTATTCATGAAATCCTCGAGACGAAAAATATCGTCAAATAGTAAGTTATGCAATAAACGAGTATAGGTCACATGGTAGCTGGTAGATCAAATTGCTGATACTTATGTGCTGCAAAAAACTCATATCAAAAGTTGAATACTAATAACTATTGGCGAATTACAACATCAAAGGCAGAAACTCTTATTATTTCGGTTGAGCCGAGAAGCTGTAACCTTTGAAACAATTTTATGACCTTAAATTACTCGATCCGTACATAGATATAGTGCGATTCTACTCGATTAAAGTAGTTTTTACTACAGTTTCCCGATATTTGTTTTATGATTATTTGAATTAATGAGTTCAGTAATACTAGTTGCCATTTTTCGACAGAAGTGCATAATATTAACAAACTGTAATTTTCCAGCAACTTAAAGTTAAGTATTGACAAGCCAACATTATATGAAAATAGAATATTGCTTATCCTTTAACTGATACTTAAACTTGACTCAGTAATTTTTAGCGCCCTAAAATTGCTGAGCTAAGAGATAGTCATTAATTGGATATTTATATTTTTGAAATAATATTTTAAGAATAACTAACAAAAACACCAATATAAAATGGTCAATGACTTAATTTTTCGCATTCGTTTTTAGAGTATATTGACGTAAAAATAGTTTTTGAATTTTTTTATAATCTATGACAATAAAGAACTATCTTTTTATTTAAATTTTTATTTAGGGAATGTATTTATGAACAACGTAGCTGCTCAAAGATTTAAAAATGAAAACGAAAAGTTTTGTAGCGATTGTGCAGCTAATATCAACGTGAAAGCTGAGATTTGTCCTAAGTGTGGCGTTAGGCAGATGGCAGTGTCAAACGGATTTGTATCAGCACAGAATGGTAAAAGTAAAGTAATAGCAGCTGTATTAGCTTTTTTCCTTGGTGGCCTTGGAATACACAAGTTTTATTTGGGTCAAATTGGAATGGGTATTGTTTATTTACTATTCTGTTGGACTTTTATCCCTGCAATCATTGCATTCATTGAGTTTGTTATATTACTACTAATGAGTGACGCAGAATTTAACAGAAAATATGGTGGAATATAATTGAGCCACCTCGACTATATCGGAGGCCGTTCATTTGAGTCAGGTAAAGGCAGCAAGGCATGACGGGATTAGACTATCATAACTCTGCTTTTCAAACTTAAAGATGACATATAACCAATTGTATTAAATAGGAGCCCCTTGTATCTTAAAGTCAAAAAAGAGGTATAGATCCTAAGTTGGTTAGAAGCCTAGGAGGAAAAGAAGTGGGCACAAGCTAAGTTTCTACTCTAAGGATGGATGGAGAATAACTTAATCAAGCTACTCTACAATATGCGCTGTATCGATTCTATAAGAACTTAACTATATTAGATCATTTCTTTAAAATTAGGTAGTAAGAGACGGTTAGGCATCTCTAATATGTTTTATTACTATCCTTTCTTATAGGTAAAAGATGAAAATTTTAATTGCATTATTAGTTGTTTCACTACTTGTTGGTTGCGAAGGTAACAACGGCTCAAACAGCATCCAACAAGAATCTAAGATCGTAGAAGCTCAGCCTGCATCAAGACCATCAAGCGGTATTTATGAAGAAAGACTTGGAGGTCAGGATTCAATAGCTCCACTAGAAATAAAAACTGAGCCAGGGTCAGATTATTATGTTAAGTTAGAAAGTATAGCTAATCGTGATCATATAATGACTATGTATATTCATGGCGGAGATACAATCTCTGCAGAAGTACCTTTGGGAGGTTACCTAATTAAATACACATCAGGTGATACATGGTATGGTGAACAGGACGATGTGTACTTTGGTAGAGAAAGCTTTTTTCAAGCTGATGAAACTTTCAACTTTACCGATACAGGCAATCAAATATCAGGATATACGGTTACGCTATATCAGGTAGTTGATGGCAATTTACAGACTATGCCAATAGATAAAAGTCAGTTCTAATACTCAAGGTATTCTCTAATAGTGCGCTTACTAAACTGAACCGCCCCGATATTTTCGTATTCTCTCAGAAAGTTGAACCTTCGATATAGTCCAGACGGTCTATTACTCCAATCTGGACACTTTTCATCAAAATTATCTTGCTTAGTTGGTTTCTTGTTATCTAACTAGCTCAAAACTCACATCCACAATCAGCAGTAAGTGCATTACATATTTCATCAGTGATGACGATGCACGGGTCGCTTCATTACTAGTAGAATTAACTATCTCCCTTTCTTTAGGGTTAACTACCGATAATGAATAACCGCTATAATAATCGTCATTAGTAAGATTTTTTGATAATTGACGATAGTCAGCCTTGAACTCTTTAATTGTTTCTAGCTTTTTTTCTTCATTTACCATTTTTTGATACTTTAACTCCCCTTTTTTAGGTTTAGTTATGCGCTTCATTTGGTAAGAACTGATATTTATGCGCCAATATCTAGCAGGTAGTATTTTTATAGCGATATCTAAATAGTCGTAAAACATCTGCTTTTCATTAAATTTGAAGCGAAGGTCGCTATGTGATGAGTTAGCTTTTTTATAGAATGTTGAAAGCATGCTTTGTACGCACTCTTTCATCGACTGATCAAGATATAGCTTTTCTAATTTAATAAAGCTTTCCTGCACGAGTTGCTGCTCTTTAGCAATGGTTGGCAGCGTTGGTGCTATCAATAGATGCCCTGACTTTGGCTGTTTGTACTTAGATATTAATTTATAATGAGCCTTGCCATTCTCATCAGCTGCTAGAAGCAGCGCTCGATTATATAGCCCAACTGCATCTTCATATACAAAATGATGTTGGGCAGCTTCAGACACTGTCTTACCTGCCTCAATCTCACTTAAAAACTCTTCAATCTGCCAACGCGCATACTTACCGAAAATAGGGGAAACAATAGTACTCCCTTCTTCTGTGTTTGATTTAAGAAAATATTGCTTACTATTATCAATTTTTCTGATATTTAACTCACGGTTGATAAACTCACGTATTTTTGTCAGATCAATACAGTTATTTTCGAAGTCTAAGGCTTTTGGATTATGTTGATTAAAACTTCGACGTGCTTTATTTGTAAGCTTCGTCACCACATCAACAGGTAGTTCCATAGACGCTTGGTCAAGTAAATGTGCCGAGATGATATCTACAGTATGTATGTAAGAGCTAAAAGTAGTATCTAGGTCGGCATGTCCCGCAAATTCCATTAAGGCATCCCAATGATGACCAGAATTAGTACGCATTCTACCTAATAAGTCTTCTTTAATTCGCTGCGCCTCATCTTCGTTATAATCAGTAAAAATATCCAAAATTTCTTGACGACATCTCAGTATTACTGACATATTAGAAAGAGCATTATGGCGAAAGCTATGTAACACTAAGTGTTGATAATTAGGGCCAATGACTTCTTTAAATACTCGATCTACACTACCTCGATCTAATGGAGTCAACAGTCCCTCGAATGCAAATAAGTATTTACCTTCTTTTTTACTACGAGTTCTCTCTATAAAGTAAGTCTGGAGCCCTTCAAACTCATCCGGCTTCAACAATACTGGCAAACTGATTCTACGAGTGCCATCATCTGATTTTAGGGCTCTATGGCTATTTGAACGAATAATTAAATTGATGTCTTTATAAGTATATGGATCATATTCAAGATCTGTTAACCGAATGCCTAATAACTCATTAATTCTTAGACCGGTACGATAGAGCAAAGTAAAAATCACTTTCATCATGCTTCTATTGTATGAAGATAATGTGGTTTGATTACTGACACTTAGTAAAATATGTTGATATAAATCAGTTGATATTAAACTGCTAGAGACTATTTTCGGATCATTCTCACGATTAAGATGAACGTGCAGTGCACCAAAATGTTTTTTCAAACTTTGATGTAGTGAGTTCAATACGGTTTGGGTGTAACCGATATTTAAAATGTTTTTCTTAGCGACGATACTATCGTATAAAAACTCATATTGATGTGCTTGATAACTCGTAATGTCTTCATCACGAGTACCATACAAAAATGCTTCCCCTACTTCCGTCAGGTATCTAGATAGAGTAGAGGTGGCCTTATTAATAGCATTTAGATCAAGCATCCAGAAAATTAAACCTTGCTCGCTAGGGTTTTGGTATATTTCAGTCAAAAATTCCAGTTGCTCTTTAACCGTTTTCCTGCTCCCTATAAGGGCGCGGCGAATGTCCTTTAATACATTCTTATGAGCCTTATTTTCATTTACGCTACCATCTATTTCTACAACTTCATTCTCTAAATTTTGGATAGGTTTATCAAGCGTGATGTACTCATCCTTGATGGTACTGCTATTTGATTCTTTAAAAACACCTAAGTAAGCCTTCCAATCGTTCAAGCTAATTGCGGTATGGGTCTCATGGTGAACAAGCAGCTCCACCAGTTGCTGATCTATATGTACATTCGCTAATGTCTGCCAATAAATATTCAAATAGCTAAAAAAATCTGTTTTCTCTAAGTCATCCGCTTTAAATTTCTGTCCAGTTAAATGACCTAGCTGCCTAACACAGCTATGAAAGCTGGGTGTCTTTAATTTGTCGTTTTCCAATAGGTGACTACTCTTGACTAACCATAGGCGACTGTGACCCCTGCCGTCAAATCCGTACAACTAAACTTGGGAGATTTTAATTACGCAGCCTGACGATAATAGTCAAACCACACCTGTCTTGGCGTTTTATAGCCCAAGCCCTTTTGAATTCTAGTTTGGTTGTACTCAAGCTCAATATATTTAGTAATATCGTTGATGGCTTCGAATCTTGTTTTATAGTCTTGGTGATACACCAGCTCATTCTTTAATATGCCCCAGAAGCTCTCTATGGGCGCGTTATCAAAGCAGTTGCCTTTACCACTCATCGAGCCTGTAAATTGGTGGCACTTAATGATCTTATGATACTCATTGCTACAATACTGACTGCCTTTGTCAGAATGTAAAATCAACCCTTGGCTAGGTCGCTTGTTTTTGATTGCCATATTAAGTGCACGGCATACCAAATCAGCGGTCATGCGCTTATTGATGACATAGCCGACGAGCTCTTTAGTATATAGGTCTTTAACACCTGCTAAGTATAGCCAACCTTCATTTGTCCAAATATAAGTGATGTCACTGACCCAAGCCTCATTAGGACGATTGGCATTAAATTTCTGTTCTAGACGGTTTGGATAGACCAGCTTGTTGTGATTAGAGTTGGTGGTGACTTTAAAGCGCTTGTGACGACGGCATTTAATGCCGCATTCTTCCTTTATACGTCTAACCATATATTTACTTATGGCATATCCTTGCCCTGTAAGGTAAGCATACAGTCGCTCATAGCCATAGCGCTGCTTAGTCTCATCATGAGCCACTCTGACTAGCAACTCACACTGATTGCGATGGATCTGCTGATTACTGATGCCACGATTTATCCAGTTGTAATAGCTTGATGGCTTAATATCTAATACGTGACACATGCAGGTGATGCTAAATATTTTCTGGTTATCCTTGATAAAGACGTACTTCATCAACTGTGCTTCGCGAAGTACGCCGTCGCCTTTTTTAGAATGTCTCGCTCCTCCTGAGCAACCTTGAGATCACGTTTAAGACGTTTATTCTCTTCTATAATGGCCATGAGTTCAGGATCATATTGCTTAGTGCCGACAAGCTTGCCTTCATTCGCTTTATTCTGCCAGTTAGATAAGGTCTGCATGGCTATACCTAGCTGCTTTGCAGTCGCTGAAACATTGCCATTATTATCTGCTATCTTTTTGACGGCTTCAGCTTTAAAAGCTGCACTGTAGGTTCTGACTTTCTTAGTCATGATAAACTCCTGTGAATACACTTAGTTTACCAAGTTTGGTTCTATAGTTTTTTCAGCATAGCTCACTCGCTATACGGTAGAAAACATCACTTCCCTATTCTCATTATTGAGAAATGACTTGGGTATCACCACTCTACCAAAACTTGCCTTCCCTGCTAATGAGCCGGAGCTGGTTTGGTTAAACTTGCTTGACCCTGCTTTAAACAGACAAATCGGTATATTTAAACTGGCGAATAAATCAATCTCGCCGCCCGCCCAAGCTTTTTATGAGCTGTGCATCGATTATGTGCAATACCATTACTTACTGTAATTCATGGAATAATATTCTGTAATTTTCGAATTTGTAGTTGGTCAGTAGTCTTCAAAATATAAACCATCGAATAAACTGCAAAGTAAAAAACGCTCTACCTCTCTATCTACATGACTTTAAAAGTCTCCTATATTTTTACTCAGATGAGATGGCTAATATAGGAGTTTGATAAGTTAAAGAGCCATCAAAAGATAGACAATCATAAAGTGAATAATTCAGCCACCGTAAGAAATATTTTTATTGAGGTAAGGCCGCGTCTCTAACATCACTTACTGTAAAAAATAACCATCTATTGGCACTATCTCAGATGGAATATCTGTTTCTTCTAACGCTTCTAGTAGATTAATTTCGATAATTCGTGATATAGCAGTAAGTGGTAAATTATTAGGAGCTATGCCAAAAGGGTCTGTTATCTCTTCACTCAAAGCATCAAGACCAAAAAATGTATAGGCAATGACACCACACACTAGAGGAGTCGCCCAACCTAAAGAATTTGCCAAGCCAAAAGGCAACAGGAAACAAAATAGATAAGTAGTTCGATGCACCAATAAAGTATAAGCGAAAGGCAACGGCGTCGTATAAATACGTTCACAAGCTGCTAAAACAACTGTCAACGAAGATAAGGTATTGTCCATGTTCTGTATCATAAGATCTGATGACAAATTTTGACGTCGACTATAGCCCAACTTTTTACCCATCAGTCGTAGCAGATACTCAGGTAGGTTTCGCGCTTGGTGTATATCGTTATGATGATCAGGCTCAACAAAACTCTCAACATCTTCCCATGGTGACGTGCTACGCAGTCTATGTCGTAGCGCGTGAACAAAAGCAATATTAAGGCGGATAATAGATCGCTGTGTATGACGCCCAACTTCCGTCTCATCATCGATAAATGAAATTATTTGACGTGTTAAACTGCGAGAGTCAAAAACCAACTGTCCCCATAATCCTCGAGCTTCCCACCATCGCTGATAAGTCGCATTATTGCGAAAGCCTAAAAATAGAGATAAAGCGATGCCAAGCACAGTAAAAGGCACAGCACCATAAGTAGAAAAAGAGCTTGGAATCGAGTGTTGAACCGCTGATATGATTGCACTGAGTAAGGTAATAAATAAAACTTGAGGATAAATTTGTGGGATCACAGAGCCACGTAAGGTAAAAAGTATCTTGAATGCATTTGGTTTTTGTCGAACGATCATAACAGTTTTTTACCGATAAATTTTAGACAGTGGCTAGCAAATGTGCCATATGCTTGGCAATTGAATGATTTCAATGACTTAAACACCCTTTAGATAAGTGTCTTTTATAGAGAGAATAATGGTTGATAATTTTAGCACTAAAATCAATATTTTTATAATCCCGAGTATATTAGTCGGACGAAATAGCAATAAAATAAGCACCGACGAAATTTTACTTAAAACAAGGTAGATACTTAGGGCATGTCCTCATTTCAAAAATGAGATAAATTGCCGTCAAACAAGGAAAATAGCGCAAATAACATCAAAATATTAATCGGTTATTTGACACGGTTTGACAAAACTTAGCCAATTTCAGTCCATTTAGTCGAGCATCAATTGAATTGAGAACATGACTTAGTTATATTTAAAATTAAGCAACTGAACGATTGAATGTAATTAAACTTACCTATAATAGTCATCATATTACCGGTGATCGCATCATATACTCTGCTAAAATTTTTATCAGAAAAATAAAAAAACTATTGGGTTAAGGTATATCACCACTATAAGTGTCTGATGACATACCTTAAATATATCGCTAAAAATTAGGCTATTTGCAAACTCATTTTAGGGCCAAAGGGTTCGTAGTGGACGCTGTCAGAGCTATGCTCAAGCGCTGTTAAGCCACTAATTATACTTTCCATAAATGGCATAGAGCCGCACACATAGATATCAGCAGGTTTAGGTAAATTAGCCAGTAAGTTATTGTCTAATAGCTGTCCACTATCAAAGTAAAAAATATTTTTTTCTACCGTTGTCGCTGCTTCTAACAGTTGATTCACTCGAACCTCAAAAGCATGATGATCTCTATTCTGACAAGCGTAAGCCCAAATGATAGGACGCTGCGGGTTTGCCATTACTTGTGTCTCTAACATCGCTAAAATAGGCGTAATCCCAACGCCTGCACTGATAAGTACTAGTGGAATATCGTTCTGATGAATTAGCGCTTTATCAAGTGCGAAATCGCCCGCTGGTGCTGATAGTAATAGCGTCTCGCCAACTTGTAACTCGTCGTGTAGATAGTTGGAGACTAAGCCATAATGACCATCACGATTGTCTCTTTTGACGGCGAACTGAATGCCATTATCAGTAGTGGTGGCATTCAAAGAATAATGACGCAGTGCTAGATGATTGCTATGTTGGGGATCAGTTTTTACCGTAATATATTGACCAGCCGTTAAAGTAAGCTTGCTTAAATCAATATCCTGCCCATCGTTTCGGTTATCTTTCGTTGGTACAACAGTAAACGCGACAATATCAGCGGCAACAGCTATCTTTTCAACCACTTCAAAGTTTGCAAAGCCTTTCCACATCTCCTCTTCATATAAGCCTTTTTCAAGTTGGATAAAGACGTCAGCGATTTCATCATAAGCTTCTGTCCAAGCCGCTATGATGTCATCATTTGCTGCTTCTCCTAATACTTGTTTGATAGCGCCTATTAGATGCTGACCTACAATGGGATAATGCTCTGGTAGGATTTGCAAAGCACGATGCTTATGACTTATTTCGGTAACTTGTGGTAATAACACTTCTAAATGCTCGAGATGTTTCGCAGCTGCCAGAACCGTCATTGCCAATGCCGTCTGTTGACGACCTAGCTTTTGATTGGTTTCATTAAAAATATCTAATAACTCTGGATGCTCATTAAACATATTTTGATAAAAAGCCGTGGTAATCTTCGTACCATACTCTTCCAATACCGGAACAGTTGCTTTAACAATTTTTAGCGTTTGTGCAGTAGCCATAATATTTCTCTCTTTTAGGGTCTGAGAAGTTAATTGATACCTGTATTCAATCTATTTAATGACGGTTTATAGGCCAGCTACATAACCATCTTTAAACATTCATTTAAAATACATCTTATAATAGCATTTTTAACTTCCCTTTTACTAGGCTATTCTTTCATTCCAAAAATAGTGATAAACATGAGACAAGTTGCCATTAAACAAGGGAATTAGCTCAAATAATATTGATATATCAACCAGCTATTTGACACGGTTTGGCAAAATCTAGCCATTTTTAGCGCATTTAAAAGATAATTAATTGAATTGATGACACGTCCTATTATTGAGACTTTTTAGAGTAATCTCTAATGCCATAGCAAGTGTTGTAACGCAGAATGAGATAATCAAACACGTCTTAGTTATATAAATTCAATTTTCGAGAATGTTAAGAGGAGCATTGCTTATACCGCAGGCTCGCTCGCTAAGTAGTTATTGTTTGACAATAATCCAATGTTACGTCGAGGCTTGTCTGATTTGCTAAGTCTTGAGAACAGTGTGGAAGCGGTTGGCGAAGCGAACGATGAATGGCAATGCTTAGGCTTTTTGGCAGCCAATCAGGTTGATTTGGTTGTTCTTGACAACAAGAGAGTGGGAATTCATTCAAATGATCGCCGAAGATTTGAGTAGTAAGATGATTGCTAATAAGTTGGACATTGCAGAATCAATGGTGAAAGTACATGTGAAGCATAGACTTAATAAGACATGCTTAAGCACTCAAATTGGCGCTGCCGTATGGATGGTGAGTAAGTTGGTTAAATAGGCTACCCATCATAATGCGTTATAGCCAGCTCCAAACCCTATTTAAAATAGCAGTTTCTGAAGCTCTTTATTATTTAAAGTAATATCAGCTAGGGTATAATTATCCATCACTTCAATAAAAGCTTGTGTGGCTTCATAAAGCACGCCTTTTAGCTGGCATGAGGGACTGATGGTACACATCGTTTTGGGCGAACTATCAATCAGATCAACCCTTATTTTCTCAGTTAGTAGCTTTTGATTATCATTACTGTCCACACTACTATTTTCATTTTTACCTACAACATCACTGCTATTGCCTTCTAGAAACTTGCTCTCAAAGCAAGGAACAATGGCAAAGTCAGGCTCAGTATGACGTAAAACTTGGCCCAGATTAATGTCTTTGGCAGCCATAGCCAGTCGAATGCCACCGCTTTTACCGCGTACACTATCTATATAGCCAAGCTGCGCGAGTTGATGCACGATTTTAGTCAAATGACTCTTAGATATCTGATAGCTATCAGCAATGTCAGATATCGTTGCCAAAGCTTCCGAGGTTGGCATCACCGTTAAATATATTAATGTTCGTAACGCATAATCACTATAATTAGTAAGACGCATAGTATCAGCCCATTTCTAGAGTTTATCTAAAGCATAGTCAATGCAAAATTAAATTGGTACACCAATCGACCAATATAAATCTTTCTCTCTGGCTGTTCGCAAGCGTGGTAGAGGTATTGAAAAATTCGTCCCAGCAATAAGGTAGCATTTTATTGTTTCTTAACTATACCTATTATAGCTCTAAACCTATTATATTCTTAAAACGTATACAATGATTTATGGATTTAACCCCTATGATAATTCCCCCAATAAATAAGAACACGTAGAAATAGAGATTAACTACTATGAGCTATGCTGAAGAAACCGTACAACTAAAATTGGTAAATTAAGCCCATTAATAAGTGACCCCTACTGTCAATCGCGTAGAACCAAACTTGGGAGGTTTTAATTATGTAGCCTGACAACAAAAACTATTCTACATCAGCCTCACTTCTCACTATCTTGTTCAAGCATTATCACTAACATCTCTCCCAAAAACTTCAAGACGCCGGAGGACTCATACGTAGTTTTTTTCTCAGATTTGGCGTTCATTTTTCTCACAACTCTAACTTCAAATTCTGCACCATTTTGGTTAGCCTCAACTCTAATGGCGCTATCTAGTTTATACTTTTTCTTGAACTCCCTAACTTCTTTCACGCTATTAGAAGTCATTTGCCAATGCTGAGGGGCAATAATTTCACAGCCTATCTTCAAAAATTCAGCTAATAGCTTATGTTGAGACTGTTTAATACCAAACTTTAAGTAAGATCTAGAAGTAATGTGCTTTTTTTGATAGGTTCTGACAAACTGGCGTAATTTATCAGGGTTATGTACTGACATATGATACGCTTTATCCAATGCTGTTGTAATAATCGCTTGAGCAGTTTGACCTTTAACTTGAGTGATGAGCTTGTCATTATTATTTAAGTCATTTGCATTTTGATAAAGCTT
The DNA here is from genome assembly GCF_001606025.1 of Psychrobacter alimentarius. Classification (NCBI taxonomy): domain Bacteria; kingdom Pseudomonadati; phylum Pseudomonadota; class Gammaproteobacteria; order Moraxellales; family Moraxellaceae; genus Psychrobacter; species Psychrobacter alimentarius. The sequence continues at coordinate 2,069,267 of NZ_CP014945.1, forward strand.
TTTCGCTTTGTGAAGATGAATACCGTGTTCTGTCGCTTTATTTTCCAATTCTCTATCACGCAGCTCAGGTTTAAGGTTATCTAGCTTTCTTATAAAGCTTATAACAGCGTCATATCTAGCATCAATAAAGATAGAACGATATATCCCCTCACCTTCAGTATTCTGTTGGATAAGTTGAGCGCTCACATCGGGCGCTGTAAACAAAGGAGCATGATGCGCCTTTAGTTTTTTGGCAAAATAAAATCTTAGCTCTTTTAGTGCTACCATCTTAGAAGCTTTATCATAAGCGGTTTTACTATGATAATTTACCTTTTGATAATCTATACCTGTTATATTCTGAAAAACAGTGAAAGGTATTTCGATTTTAGCGTGGCTTAGCTGCCACCCTGCTAATAAATGTGCGGTATGGATATAATGCTCAAAGGTAGTGTCACAAGTTAGATGACCTACAAAGCTCGCTAACCCAAACCAAGCACCTTGATTTTGATGGTAACCAGCAAGACTGTCAGCAATATTTTGGCAGTCCTCGACAGTATAGTCAGTCATCACCTCTGCTAATGCCGAACCATTGATAGCTAGCGTTAACTGGCTGATTGCCGTATGTCTAAGGCTATGGAAAGTGTAACTGTGGTTGTCTTGTCCAAGCACTCCATCCCATAGTATCCTCATCAAATTGCTAAAAAAATATGTTGGTAGTGGCTGCTTACTTACGCCTTGAGAGAACAAATAGGACACCCCCATTCTTTCTTGCTGAGCAATAAACAACGTCAATATTTTTAACTCATCTTTTTTTACAAGCGCCGTTAATAATACTCTTCTTTTAGCACTACTACTTTTAAGACGTAGATAAGGGTTTGGCGTCAGTACAAAGCTAATATCCGAGATACTTTTTACATTCTTGAGTTTTATACCTGCAATCTCATTAATGCGCATGCCAGTACGATACGCTAGAATCAGTATCGTCTGGCATAAAAGCTTTTGGCTATGGTTTAATTCAGATGCTTGTATAGCGCTATGCATGGCGCTATACACTCGAGGCGATACCATACTTGCTTTGACGACCTGCTTATTTTCTCCCCATGCAAAAATCACGTCAGGAGCATCGAAATACTGCATCTGATATCGATGAAAAGCGCGTAATCGTCCATAGGTATAAGACTGAGTATTTTTGAGCACATCTAAGCTAGTGGATTGTTGACCCTCATTTTTTGGGCTATTACTTTCATCTAGCACCTGCGTTAGATTAGGTACTGGATCAACTAAATCATCATCTTTACCATTCTTTATATCTTCATCATCAAGCTCAAGATCATCTCGATCATCGATCGGGTCTTTCTGCACTGTGAAGATCCAAAACAACAGCTTGTTTGGGCTGCGGCTACGAGTGAGACGCTTAGAGTCCTAGAGGGGAAATGGAAGATGGTAATTATCTGCCAACTGTTCGCAGCAAAAAGTCCTCTGCGTTTCTCTGAGCTTGAACGACGTATAGATGACATAAATCAGAAAATGCTTATCCAACAACTTAAGCAACTTGAGAAAGATGGCATTATAGAGCGAACGGTTTACCCACAAGTTCCACCTAAGGTTGAGTATCATTTAACTCAAATGGGCATTGCTTTAGGGCCATCAATGGAGGCATTGATCGATTGGGCATTTTTACGACGTGAGCAACTTATTCAAGAAGATAAAGAAGAATAAAGTTAATGTATAAAATGATTTAAATGCGCACGGTCAACGCTTATTGAGGTAACCAAGTTAGAACTTTGCACTTTTCTTTACAACAAGATAGGCTTCAATTAAGGCTACTGTGCAGCGTGCTCGTCAAGTCTTTCTAATAGCGCTGGTGGCTATCGTCGCGTTTATTCCACTAACACATTCCTTATTTTGGGCCGCGCTTGCCTACACACTAATCGGTGGAATTTTTGCCGGAATCATTTTGACACTAGTATTTTTACTTGCTATGCACTCTATTTGGTTCAAGATCAGACCCAGTTATAGCAATTGATGTTTTGGCGGTGTCGAGAGCTCAAACCTCTTTTCTCGCTCCAGATATGGCTTGAAAAAGCACTAAAAGCCTCACTACTTTAATAAGTAATGAAGCTTTTTTTCGTCTGATTTTGGGATTTGTAGATGTTTTATCGAAATATTTTTTTGAATACAGTTAAGTCTAACTACTCAAACAAAAGGTTCGTTTTCATGGCAGTGCCCTGCCCTCAAACTTCACATACGTCATTAACCACACTTTGTCTATATCAGCTATTAGAAGAATGTGATGAGTGTAAAATTTCAGTCGAATATGATACAGAATACGCGCGAAAGACGGTTGGTAATGTGCAATATATAAGCATGCTTTATGACGTACATAAAAAAACAAATGTCCATCAAAATAAAAAATGTCTTATTTTAAACACTACTCAAATTTAGTTTACCCCTACACTGTACTAGAAAGAAAGTCATTTAAAATCGCATATAATACTATGATTTTTTATTATTTAATCTCTTGCATTACTGCACACTATTAATAAACACTTCTTTCTTCATATAATCTTCTAGAGCCGTTATGAACTTTTCAATGGCTTTTAATTTACTTGGCTTAGGGTGTCGGTTAGTTACTTGGTAACAAGCATACTCAGGTGCAGAGACTGATAATTCAGATATTTTTATGGGATAGAATTTTTCAAATACACGTGCAATCCAAACAGGAACGATAGCCCACTTCTTTTCAAGGTCAAAGACAGTAAATAATAATGACACAGTATCGACACTGGAATATTCATTTTGATTATTTTCCCACCAAAAATTATGCCACATATGATATTCAGGAATACTTGAAAAAAGAATTTCATCCGCTGTATCTAAATCATGTGGATGTACTGATTCCGTGTATTTCGACGATGTTGACGAAATAACAACGCCTCTTGATTTGAACAAGGGTTTGGCTATTGCGTTCGGATATTTTAATGAATTGAGTGTGAAGCCAATATCGATGTCGTGACTTTCAATTAAGTCATAGATAGTCCTACTCCAATGTGAGCTGACATTGAGGATAATTGAATGGTTGTCTTCATCTTGACTGCTACTATCAATCAATTCTTTATATAAATTTGAAAAAACGCACGTATTTAGACTATCAATACTGGCCACATTTAAACTCATTTTAGACTCTTGCAACGCCCATTGTTTAGTTTCATTCCACAATGCTTTCCAGCGTATTGCTATTTCAATAAACTCCTCTCCCTTTTGTGTCAAGGTTACTAGCTTTTCACCCCGTCCACGTATGAACAATTCACAGTCAAGGTATTCCTCCAAAGATCGCAAGCGATGACTCACTGCCGATTGAGAAATGAACAGATTTTTGCTTGCTAAAGATAAATTTTTTGTTTCTGTAATCATCAAAAAAGTTTCTATTTGCTCAATCTTCATTAGCTTACCTGAATGTTTATATATTAATAAGTTAAATATATTAACCCAATATAATTCATTATTATAATATTAATTGTGGTGTTAGATTTGAGGGTGAGTAAGTTTTGTACCGATAGTTGCAACATTGCTCTAAAGACATTAGAAGGTTTTGCAGGTCAAAGCGTCACAATGGAAATAACACATAGGAAGTGTAATTATGAGAAACAAAAAGATGCAACTAAGTACCAAAGTTTTTATTGGATTTGCCATAGGCATAGCCGCAGGCATCTTTTTTAAAGAACAAGCGCTGATCGCAAAACCCATTGGAGACCTGTTCTTAAACCTAATTAAGATGATAGTTGTACCGCTCGTTGCCTTCTCAATAGCAAGCGGAATCTCAAATATGGGAGACATACAAAAGTTAAAACGTGTGGGTAGTAAAACATTATTATTTTATATCGTCACAACTTTGTTATCAGGCGTCATTGGACTTGCTGTTGCAAATTTATTAATGCCTGGACAAGGTTTTGAGATGAACCTTATTTCAAAAGATCCAGTGGCGATAAAAGAGATGGCCAGTGTCTCTGAAACCCTCCTAAGTATGGTACCCACCAACCCTATTCAAGCACTCGCCGAGGGTAACTTGATGCAAATAATTATTTTCTCCTCCTTTTTTGGCATTGGAATGACATTGTTAGGCAAACAAAGTGAGCCCTTCAAGAAGGTTGTTGATAGCGGAACGGAGATAATGCTTAAGGTGACTGGCATTATCATGGCGTTCTCTCCTTATGGTGTAGCTGCATTAATTGCCGCCTCAGTTGGTGAATACGGTTTGGAGATATTCGGGCCATTGGCTAAATTTATTTTGGCTGATTATGTAGGGATGATTTGCGTTGTTCTATTGTTATATATCTTCCTGTTAAAGTTCGTGGCTAAAGTAAGCTTGAAAGAGTTTTTTAAACATATCCCTGCTGTTTGGGCCATTACGGCAAGTACAACAAGTAGTTCAGGCTCTCTTCCAGTCACGATGAAAGTAGCAGAAGAAAAATTTGGTGTGAAAAAGGAGCTAGCAGGCTTTTCTCTGCCTCTAGGTGCAACGATTAATATGAATGGTGCAGCTGTTTACTTCGCCGTTGGGACCATGTTTGTTGCTCAGATATATGGCATTGAGATGACACTCTTTGAACAATTTATGACAATCATTATGGCAACGTTAATAGCGGTTGGTTCACCAGGTATTCCAGGTGGTGGAATCGTTATGATGGTGATTCTATTGGACTCCATTGGGTTACCTGCCGATATTATCGGTTTAATTGCAGCAATTTATAGAATAATCGATATGGGACATACCACACTCAACGTGACAGGTGACATGGTTTCAACACTTTGTGTTGCTAGAATAGAGAACTTGTTTGAAGATAAGATTGAAACAAATCAAGAAGTAAAATTAGTCAAAGCATAAATTCTTATATTAAACAATAGAGCTAAAACCATTAAACAAAGCAGCAGATAAAGTGATGTGACCTTATTTTCTGCTTTGCTTGCGCACTCTTAAATTCGAGAAAAATACAGGACAAAATGATGAAAGATAATATAGAGCAAGGACAACTTTTTGATGAGCTCTTAAGTAAAGAAATTAAAGACAAATTTTACCATGTTGATGTCGATCCAATTAATAAAACGAAAAGACTTTTCTTCGATAACTCAGGTGGCTCGTTTAGATTAAAAGCCGCCAGTCATGCCTTTACAAAACTGGACGAATTACCGGATTGTCCTGAGCATGGCAATACAACTGCGAAATGGCTAATGGATATACAAGAAGAAGGATACCGTTCTATAGAAACCATTTTGAATACCAATACTGGTAGTATTGTCACATCACTTACGGCTTCAATGGTCATGTTTGATATGGTCAGAACAGTCATGGAAAATGTCCCCGGTGGTAATGTCGTGACCACTTTGTTAGAGCATCCTTCAGCCTACGATTCAATGGTCTCTTATGCTGCGGCAACTGGTAAAGAGTTGAGAGTTGCTAAAACAAACCCATTGACAGGTGGTGTTGATGTTGAAGATATAATAGAGTTGATTGATCAAGATACGTGTTTACTCACGTTTATGTATGCCTCAAATGTGTCTGGTGCATTATTAGATGCAGAAAAGATAGTTGTTGAAGCAAGGAAAATAAAACCTGATCTATATATTGTGGTTGATGCCGTACAACATGCCCCGCATGGCATTATTGATGTAAGTAAAGTGCCTGTTGATGGCATTAACTTTGCACCTTATAAGTTTTTTGGACCACGTGGTTTTGGGATTGGTTATGTATCAGAGCGATTAGCGAAATTGCCACACAATAAGTTAATTGCTAAACCAAATGATTATTGGCAACTTGGTAGCCCTGCTCCCGCCCATTTTGCAGCAGTCACTGAAGTGGTTAATTATGTGTGTTGGCTAGGAGAGCAATTCATTACTTCAACGACAAAAAGAGAGCTTTTTGTCGAAGGTATGACTCGTATCAAACTGCATGAAAGAGCCTTAATGCATGCAATGTTAGAAGGTACAGAAAATGCAGAAGGATTAAGACATATAGATGGTATAAACGTATACTTAGATTGTAAAGACCTGACTAAAAAAGACTTTATTATGGCAATTGGCTTTGACAACATAGATTATAAAAAAGCAGTAGAATATTATGAGATGAATGGAGTCGTGACTTTCGAACGTTTATTATCAAGCCCCTATTCATCAAGAATGTTGGAATCGTTTGGTTTGAAAGGTTCGATCCGTGTCTCACCAATCCATTGCCATAATCTAAAAGATATAGAAAAATTTTTAGAAGTCACCAAAATACTTTGCCAAATACAGTGATTCAACTTAGTTTAAAGGCTTGTAGTGGTACGGTAATTTTTGCCGGCTAGATAGAGGTGATACTATTCACCTCTATCTAGTTAATAATTTTGCCAAGTGTTTTGAATATAGATCGACGTAGGTTGCGCAATATTTATATCGTTAGTATCATTTCAGTTTTAAAGTGGCTCAATTACAGCTTCTATATTAGTGTAAACTGGACTTTATTAGACGGACAACCAGTCAATAATAAGAGAACAGGTTATCAGCACTCTTAAAGTGCCAAATATAACAACAAACGAGCACCCACAAACACGCATTAATAATTAGGAAAAATCTTATGGCAAAATTAGAATCAAACATTGAACTAGAAGCTGCGGCATTTCGTCGCTTATTAGCTCATTTAGACGAGCGTAAAGATGCACAAAATATTGATCTAATGAATCTTGCTGGCTTTTGTCGTAACTGTTTATCCAAATGGTATCAAGCTGCTGGTGAAGAACGTGGTATTGAAATCGAATACGAAGATGCACGCGAGCTTGTTTATGGTATGCCTTACTCTGAATGGAAAGAGAAGCATCAACAAAAAGCAACACCAGAGCAATTAGAGCGCTTTAACAACATTGAAGCTGCCAAGAACGAGATTGATAAAAGAAAAGACTGATTAAGAGTAAAAAAGTTGCCCAAACTCCATAAGCGACACTCAGAGCAAACTATAAAAAACTCAATATTGCCGCTAATTTAGCGGCTTTCTAAAGACTTGAGCATGCTATTAAAAACTATTGTACCTTGTTTCTGCATTTTACGATCAAACAAACGCCCAACCAATGGCACAACTAATCGGCCTTCAGATATCCAAGTCACGTGTGTGCTTCCATCCCCTAAATCTTTTAAATCAATAATACCCTTATAGTGCTCCATCTTTATAGGCCTAGCTTTTTCGATTTGATATTGCATATGAATAGGACGCTCAAACGCAGTAATTCGCTCCCATACTTTAAAGGCTCCGGTTTGTACCGTTCGTAAAGCGCCGACTCCATTTCGCTCTTCATCACCTTCAGTCACCAACTTAGCCACACCTACAGATTTGAATAATCCATAACTGGCGTGGTCACTTAGTGCTTCAAATACCTCATTAATCGGTTTTCTGACAATACGCTCTACTTTTATTTTAAACATAGTATTATCTCGTTAAAGTTATTCAACTTACTGCCATTTCAAAGATACATAAGGTAATCACATTTTAAGAACTTATTACCGCTTAGATCCTCGACCTTTTGCAGGACGCTTGCCATTTGTAGTAGGTCTGCCATTGCCACCAGTCTTTTTACCAAAAGGACGACCATTACTCCCTTTAGAACCCACTGGTTTTTTGGCACCATCATTGGGACGTTTACTACCGCCATTTGCTGCCCCCTTTGGTTTTGAAGCGCCTTTTGATTTTGACGAGTTGGCATTTTGAGCGTTTTTTCGGGGGGCATGACGAGATTTCTTGCCTGGATTGCTGGCATCCGAAGAAGAATCTTCTACAGCTTTAAGCAGCACAGACAACTCTTTTGGGGTTAGATCTCGCCAATCGCCAACTGGGAGGCCTTTAAGACTGACGTTCATAATCCGCGTACGCTCAAGCTTGACGACTTCGTAACCAAAATGCTCACACATGCGACGAATTTGACGGTTTAGACCTTGCACTAACGTAATATTAAATACGGTAGGCGCCACCTTAGTCACTGGGCACTTTTTCGTCATCTTGCCAAGCATAGGTACGCCGCCTGCCAAACCCTCGATAAAACTGTCCGTTATCGGCTTATTCACCGTAACCAAGTATTCTTTCTCGTGATTATTGCCAGCACGCAATACCTTATTTACCAGATCACCATTGTTGGTCAAAAAGATTAACCCTTGGGAATCTTTATCCAAACGACCAATAGGAAAGATACGTACCCCGTGTCTCACAAAATCAACAATATTATTTTTTTCAGAGCTTTCCGTAGTGCTGACAATGCCCACGGGTTTATTCAATGCAATAAAAACAAAATCATCCGCCTCGCGTGGCTCAATAAGCTGTCCATTCACCTTTACCGCGTCTCCAGCAACCACTTGCGCGCCTACTTGAGCGCGCTTGCCGTTGATGTAGACATTGCCTTGTTCGATAAAGCGGTCAGCATCGCGGCGAGAGCAAATACCGCTCTCGCTGATGTATTTATTTAAACGAGTCGTGGGATTGTTAAACATAAAGCACCGTTTTTACCTTATAAAAAGCTTATTTTGCTAGAAAAAAGCCTGAATTAAATGGATCATTAACAACAAGATTGCTCACATCACATGGGAAATCCAGCCCCACTTTAGGGATAAATACGTGTAAAATCAAATATATACTCATATTTGGTTTTTGACACTATTCCGCATCATCCAATAATTTGTTAAGTGCTTCCACCATGGCATCATCTATGATGTTGTTTTCTACATAGCTTACAATCTCATCCATAGTTGTCAGATCCATTTCACGAATACCTAAGCCATTAAGCTGCGCATTAATAGACGCTAAGCTATCATGATTTTCAGAATCCTCTAATAGATTCTCTTCGAATCTGGCTCTGACGAACCAATACATTTTTTCTAACACAGTGTCTTTTTTGGTCAACGTAGAATAACCATCGCCATAAATGAACAGATTGAAATGATAAGGTATTTCTACATCGTTAATGAAAAAAGTACGCTGACATTCTAACGTATAGGCTTGTAGCTCTTCATTCTGAGTCTCTTCACCCTCTGTGTGGTCTTCATCATATTCAATCGACTCCTCTATCAACCCACCCAGTAGCTGATAGCCACCTACTTTGATTTTATGATTGTAAATGATACTTGCGTCTGCGATTGCATCAAAAATCACAGCGCTGACATCCAAGGTATGATTATCAATATCATAAAACGCTTTTAGCGCTGGTAAAAATTCAGTCAGCTTGTCTTCCGGCACTTCAATGAGAAATTGCTGCTCATATATTTTGACCATATCTTCAGGTGCATAGGTGTTGGCTGTATTAGTCTCGTTTCGACCTGTGGCCGCCAAAGGTAAAAAATTATATGGGTTACTATCGGTCATTTAAAACTGCCTTTTTATATGGATGAGCTTATGAAATATCTATGAGCGTATTGTCTCTTATTCAGACACTTTTGGATATACCGTTATCAAAAGACAAGGGCAATCTCTCTCATTTAGTGAGTAGTCGTTGGGTATCTCTAAGCGGGTAAATTCACATTTAGAACTCTTCAGACTTTTTGTTTTGCCAACGAAATAAGACTTGATAGAAGTTATTTTGTCCATGCGATGTTCACTAAGTTACAGAACCTACGCCAAATTAAACACTCTTGCCCTCTAAGATCAATTCAGGCTATGGCAAACTCATTAATGTGGTTATCAAGTATCAGTTATTCCTTTATAAACGGGTACTTAATGACGAAACAGTATGCCATACAAAGGGACTGAATGTGACTTCAGCAAGGAGCGTTAGTTTGGATATGTCACCCATATATATACAGCCAAATAACTTTGTTGATTATTTATCAAATCAGCAAAGTTATTATTTGTTTTTAGACATCGATGGCACGCTTGCAGATTTTACACTGGATCCAAAAGACAGCGTTATTCCCAGAACCACATTAACGATTTTACAAAAAATACAAGACTACGGTGTCAAAATCGCTATTGTAACCGGGCGAAGCCTTGCTGAAGCGAGACAAATGCTATCCCCTATCAATTTACCGATAGCAGCGACGCATGGTCTAGAAATCGCTCTTGATGGCGCCGAAAATAGCAACGATACCTGCACTCTGCATGTTGACTCTGCAGCACTTACTGCTATCAGGCAATCTATCATTGAATCCTGTATGTCTTACAGCGGTTTTGCCATAGAAACCAAACCTTACTCGGTCGCCCTACATTATCGGCAAAACCCTGCCTTAGCCGATGTCGCCTGCACAATTATGTCTGAAACAATAAAACATTCTGCTAAATGGACATTGAAACACGGTAAGTACGTTTGCGAAGCAGTACCAAAAGGTGTAAATAAAGGTACTGCCATCTTAACCTTACTAAAAGAAGTACGAGCCAGCGATAATATTTGTCCCATTTTTATTGGTGACGATATCACTGATGAGGCAGGATTTATGGCCATACAAAGTCAAAATAATGCTCTAAAGAAACCTCAACAATCAGCGCGAGGAATGGGTATCAAGGTCGGCCACGAGCCAAGCTGTGCCCATTATTATGTAAATAATATTGATGAGGTCACTGTGCTACTTCAGAGTTTTTTGAGATTTTTCCAACAGCAAAATATAAGTGATTTTGAGTCAATAGACACGGATTGTTTATTGCCAAAGGATGTCATGAGGCACAGTATATGAGTCGCTTAGCTGTCTTATCCAATCGAGTCAAAATGCCTGATAGCGGACCAATGGCGGGTGGGCTTGCGGTCGCCTTACAAGACGTCTTGGCAGGAAGTCCAGTCATTTGGATGGGCTGGAATGGCAAGGTTGTCGATAATAAGGCAGACGATACTGATGACTTTTGTAGTTACACTGACAATGAATTTGATATCAGCGAAGATATTGCTTTAGCGACTACTGGCACAAACGGAGCTAGTACCACCGTCACTTACCTAACAACAACCCTTACCACCAAACAATATCGACATTTTTACTGCGGTTTTGCTAACAATGTACTTTGGCCGCTACTACACGAGCAAGCCGATTTAATTAGCCAAACGCCAGAAGATTATGCAGGCTATGAAAGTGTGAACCGTCTTTTTGCCAGACAATTAAAAAAGGTTCTCCATCCCGAAGATGTGATTTGGATACATGACTATCATTTTTTGAGTGTGGCTTATTATTGCCGGCAGCTGGGTATGCACAATCGTATTGGCTTTTTTTTACATATCCCTTTTGCTCCATTAATATTTTGGCAACAGCTTAATCAAAGCGCTGAGCTGATTGAGCACCTTGCCCATTACGATGTACTTGGTATGCAGACTCAGCAAGACAAAACCAACTGCCTTGCTGTGTTTCGACATTATTTAAAAGCGAGTCTTTTGAGTGACTTGCCAATCAATACATCTTATATGATCCAAAGTTTGACCAAGGATACCCGATCGCCAAGCGCACAGTTGATGCTCAATCTACCCTCATACGCCGCGCATTGTTTGACGATTAATGCCTATCCGATTGGCATAAACGCAGCAAGAATCCAACAGCAAACGATGGATTTATCTATTCAATCTATAAAACCGAACCCGAAACGCAACCGTATCAAACCTGCTGCGCAACAAATCATTGCAGTCGATAGAATCGATTATTCTAAAGGCTTATCGGAGCGTTTTTCAGCCTATCGTCATTTTTTACAGCATTATCCGGTGTATCAAAATCAGTTGAAGCTGATACAAATTGCCTGCCCTAGCCGTTTAGACTTGCCTACTTATCAATGCCTTTACAATACTGTCAAACAAACCGTGACGGATATCAATCAGCAGTTTTCGCCTGATGTATGTCAAACCACTACTTTACCACGCAGTACCTTTAGTACTGACAGTAATGCTAGCAATTTTATAGAGAATTGGCAGGCCATTACGTATAGTGAAAAAGCGCTGAACCATGCAGCATTGATGAAGGCATTCTGGCATAGCGATGTCGGGTGGGTTAATTCTCTCAAAGATGGTATGAACCTTGTTGCCAAAGAATATATTGCGGCTCAAAATCCTGATGATCCTGGTGTGTTATTGCTGTCACAATATGCGGGAGCAGCTGAGCAAATGCAGGCGGCGATTATTATCGATCCGCGCCAACCTAAAAGCATCATACAGGGTTTAAAAAAGGCTTTAGAGATGCCGCTTATGCAGCGAAAAGAACGCTATCAAGAATTACTATATGGATTGCAGCAAGACAATTTACACGCTTGGCAACAAGATTTTTTAGACGATTTATACGGTAATAAAGAACATCAAGTGGCTAGCGCGCGCCTAGAGACACGCCAAATGCCTGAGCGACAAGAATAATAAGGAGAGTCATGTGTCACATCTAGAGATAAAACCTTATTTATTACAAAGCATTAAAGCCGCTATAGAAGAGATGATTACGCAAGATAATCAAACCCTGAGCACATTTGTCATGACAGATGAATTACGCCATGACATTTTAAATATACTGGTGACTTATGGCGACAAGATTCCTCATCCTGCTGGTGGTGACCATTCACAAACTTTGATTCGTTGGCAGATTTTGGCCTACGTGGCAGGTATTGATTTAACGATTGCCAAATGGTTTGAGTCTCATGTAGATGCCCTCAGCATCCTACATGAATTGGGTTATAGAGAATCAACACAAGGATTATGGGCGATTTGGGCGGCAGAAGGTCATCCTGTTCCCATACGTTATCAGCAAGGTAAAATCAGTGGTACAAAGTCTTGGTGTTCGGGTGCCAATATCGTTGATCATGGACTCATCACTTATCGAGATGAGAGTGGCCAATCACAACTGCTTGTCGTATCCATGCAACAAGAGGGAATCGAGATTGATAATGGAGAATGGCATGCGGTCGGAATGCAAGCGACTGATACGGCCACCATACACTTCAATCAAGCAACAGCCAGTAATGTCGGAGCGGCAAATGCCTATCTAGAACGTGTGGGATTTTGGCATGGCGCGGCCGGTGTGGCGGCTTGCTGGTATGGAGCAACCACTTCTATAGCTGGCTATTTAATAAAGGCCTATCAGCAAAAACCACACGATTATAAAGCCATGTATTTAGGACAAATCAGCATCTCACTTTCAGTCACGCAGCAGTATTTTCATCATGTTGCTCACTTGATAGACAGCCAACCCACTCGCAGTCACGAGCTTGCCATTCGTCAGTTAAGAGCAAACGTCGAGCAGCTGGCACGCGATGTTGTAGAAGCCGTTGGACAAGCGCTAGGCGCAGCGCCCTTTTGCCGTAATGCTCATTTTGCAAAGCTATCAGCGGATTTGCCTGTTTTTATTCGACAAAGTCATGGCGCGTTTGATTTACAAAGAATTGGGGAGCTGTCGAGTATATTAGCCACTGACTTAAACAATGACTCCATTAATGAGCAGGAAAACATATGGCAACTGTGACGACCAATATGTCAGAAAACCTCTCATGGTCTGACTTAACATTTAGCGATAACAATACAAAGATCGGTACTGACGCTATAGCCAATCGTACAGTCACAGCTGAACACAACCATCCAATTGTCGGTGATCGAGTTATTGAAGGTGTTGGTACGAGTCCAGATACTTGGCAAAATTGGCAAGGACTACACGCGTTACCTCGATTAAATATTGCACAAAACTTTTTACCGCATCAGCGTGTGTGTATCTTTGCGCCCCATCCTGATGATGAAATTTTGGGCTGCGGCGGTATGCTGCAACAACTGGCAGCGCACGGGAATTCTATCTTGCTTATCCATGTGACCAACGGTACCCAAAGCCACCCAGACTCACAAATTTATCCACCGCAAACATTAGATATCATTCGCCCGCAAGAGAGCCTTGCGGCTTTAAACGCATTGGGCGTGGCATCACAAGTCACGTCAATTTTTCTAGACTTGCCTGACGGTGATGTATTTGCACGGCAAGAGCAGTTTAATAAAAAATTGGATACTATCATTCAGCCTGAGGATATTTTGGTAGCACCCTTCATTCATGACGGACATCCTGACCACGAGGCAACCGGACAAGTCGTTGCTGCATTCGCCAAAAAGCATCATCTGATCTTTTATCAAGCACTCATTTGGGCATGGCATTGGGCAAAGCCTGACGATAGGCGCATTCCTTGGCACATTGCCGTCAGACTTGACTTAACAGCTGAGCAATTAGCGCGTAAAGCGCAAGCGATCAACTGTTTTGCTAGCCAAATCACCGCTGATGAAAGTACAGGCAATCCGCCTATTTTATCGGCTCAAACCATTGCCAGAATTAGCCAACGCTGGGAGGTTTATTTATATGAATCACATCTCTAAATCTATAATAGCAGATGATACTCCTGCTATCGCTCACTCTGATAATTATTCACAGACCTATTTCGATGCGTTATACAGTGACAACACTGACCCGTGGGAGTATCAGACGCGCTGGTATGAAAAACGCAAGCGTGATATGTGTCTTGCGGTATTGCCTCAAAATCAATATGACAATGCGATTGAATTGGGCTGCGGCAATGGTGTGTTTAGTGAGTTACTTGCCCGCCGTTGTCAGGCGTTGGTGAGTATAGATAGTAATCAGCAAGCAGTAGCACTTGCCAAACAACGCTTGGCCAAATCCTCTCATGTAAAGGTCATACAAGGCGTTATTCCTCATACTTTATCGACCCTAAGCAATGTATTACTCGACGCTTATCCTTTAGCAGACGATTCACCTACCCACCAATCGTCCTTTAATTTGATTGTCATTAGCGAGATTTTATATTATTTATCGCCCGCTGATATTGATACCGTTATTACTTGGATTCAGCAAAATCTTGCTATCGGCGGCACGTTACTCTGCTGTCATTGGCGTTATCCCATTGATGGGTTTGAGATGACAGGTGAGACGGTACACCAACGCTTATATCAAGCGTTTGATTTGTCCAATACTGTATCCAGTAATAAGGCATTCAACGAGAGGAAACAGCAAGTAGATTTTTCGCATCAAAGCAAGCTAATAGATACTGACTTTTTACTAGACGTTTGGCAAAACTCTCCAAAATCGGTCGCCATGCAAGAAAACTTGATATAACAAGTGTGAGAGTAAGACAATGCGAGGGAGACGCCACTATGGAAAATAGCGACATGGCTGAAATGAAAATTGGTATTGTGATTCCCGCTCATAACGAAGCGATGACTATTAGCGCTTGCCTAAAGTCCATTCACAAAGCCATTACTCAACTGCCCTCAACTATCTTGGCATATCCGCTCGTGGTGCTTGATGGCTGTACCGACGAGACGTTGGCGTTAGTCAAAAATGCAGGTGTGGATTACATAGAGTGTGATTATCACTGTGTGGGACGAGTGCGAGATATAGGTATTCGCCACGCTATTAAAAATGGCGCAACTTGGATAGCCTGCACAGACGCGGATTCAATCGTGACACCAGATTGGCTTGTGCAGCAAGTCATTCATATCGAGCAGCAGGCTACCGATATGATTTGCGGTGTGGTAAGTGTTGATAACTGGGCACATTTGACGACACAAACGCAAAAAGACTATATCGCGCATTATCAAGATATGATGGGACATCGTCACATTCATGGGGCGAATTTAAGTTTTAGCAGCAAATCCTATCTCGCTGTTGGCGGCTTTGCGCCTCTACCCTGTCATGAAGATGTAGATTTGGTCAAAAGATTCGAAGATCAAGATTATGCCATTACTTGGAGCAATCGTGTCCGTGTGATTACCAGCAGTCGTCTAGATGCTCGAGCAAATGAAGGCTTTGCGGCATTTTTGGCAAATCTAGAGAAAGACAATTTATAAAGTACTCGTATTAGATATATGGCACAGCTGACTTATCAAAAATATAGAGCTGAGAAAATCACCTTTTATACAAACCAAAACGTTCTATCGTTACTCTTCAGGTAATGCCTAAACCTTATTGAAAATAGCCACATAAATGAACGTGAAAGCTACGATACATAACCGTAGCTTTTGACTTACTCAAATTTTTATAACTGGCCTAGTATTTATTTATAACTAGTATCAAACCCAACCTGCCTCCAGCAGCTTCTCAGTATTGCTCACTTTAAACTCACTATATAAGTCAAAAAATGCCATTGGGTCTTCAACATTATCGAGCAACTCTCGTTTTTTAAGTGCCACAAACATGGCTAGTGCATAAGCGGCGCAGTGAATCTTTTTCTTAGGATTAAACTCAAGATCCGTAAAAGCCTGATACTGCATTACTTCTTCATGCAGCTGAGTATTTTGTTTTAGGGCATTCACATACAGCCAATCATAAAACGTGGTCAGTGGCTCGACACTCCATTCCATACCAAAATAGTTATAGCCAATCAGTTCACCTGAGGTCATTAAGCGCTCATCTCTTCTGGCTTGTCTTGGCGGCGCACTTAGCAAATCAGTATAAGGGCCACCATCCTCAAAAATCATACTACTTTGAAAGGCATTTTCGACACTATACTGACTACCATCATCATTTGTAAGTTTTAAGCTCAGTGGGCTAAGCAAAAAACTCAGCTTATTGCCTGATTTACTGGACATCTCCAAGACATTATTAAAGCCGTATTTCTTACGGATAACTTGATGCAAGTCATTGATAGTTTTTTTCTTTTGTCTACTTGCGAACCCTACATGCCGCTCGACCCTGACCATGTCCGTTTTTACCAGATTGTCACTGTTGACGCGAGGCATAAATACGGGTTTGAGCTCTACGGGATTTTTTCTTTGTTCGATAGGGTTCTGTCTTTGTTCCATAACCATGTGCCTTATATCAACGATCTTGCATAAATGTTCTTTTTTAACAGGTTTGCTTCACTGTATTTTACATCTCTATATCGCGACGCTCTATTGCTACTGCCCTTATTGGACGCTGGTGAATGCTACTGTATATTTCTGAATAATGCCATCAAATAACGTCTTTTCATGCTCATACTTGTATCAAATATACTCATTATCTCAGCACCATCACTCAGTTTTGGCAGGAAAAACCACCGTCTCATCTTCTTCCTGCCACGGTTGGAACTTGACCATGGCTTGCAAAAATAACGGATGCGCTAACCAGTTTTGTAGCCATTGCTGTAATTTTGGATACGGTAGACTATAAAAAGTATCGCGATCTACATGGGCGAATTGGCGCACAAAAGGCATGATGCCGATATCAGCAATGGTTACGCTATCACCTAATAGGTAGCGATTTTTGGTCAGTAGATTCTCTAAAATCTGTAAGAAGACCTCCCCTTGCTCCCGATATTCAGTTTGGGTCATCTCAGGATGACGATCAGCATATTTATAACGATCCAGCCAATGCTTAAAGTCATTGTCATTTTGCGCAATCAACGCATTGGCTTGAGACAAGATACCTTTATCCAATAGTCCCTGTGGATCACTCTGCTCAAGCGCCCACACCATGATTTCTTGGCTTTCTTCAATCACAGTTTCATTTGTTAGTTGTAAGACAGGTACTGTACCTTTTGGACTAATCGCCAGCATTTGAGGTGGTTTGTTTTTTAAAACGATTTCGCGTAGCTCGACAGACATGCCTGCAAACAAAAGGCCGAGACGAGCACGCATGGCATAAGGACAACGTCGGAATGAGTATAGGCGATGAAGGGATAATGTCATAGATATTTTACGCAGTTAAATAAATGTACTCAGGTTCACTGGTGCTAGTGATTATTAGATTTAGATATCATTTTTGATCTTGGTTATATATTAAGGTCGATAAAAGAATGCAGCTAATCAGACAGAGGCTGTCAAAAGCTGCATGAATTTTGACAAAAAATAGTGCTAGATGACGCCTAAACCACTTAGGAGCAATTGACTACCCGCGAATAGGAGCAAAATGCCAAAAGCACGTTTCAGCATCAAGGCAGGCAGTTGATGGGCAAGCTTAGCACCAATTTTTGCTGTGATAAAGCTGGCGACAGAAATACAGAAAAAACCACTGATATGCACAAAACCAATCGTCCCCTCAGGCAGATTGGTCATGTCTTTACCAAACCATGCAAAGCCTGCTGCGCCAGCCAAAGCTATCGGTAAACCACACGCGGCGGCCGTCCCTACCGACTGCTTCATGGACAAGCCCGCCCAATTCAAGAACGGAACCGTTAAGCTACCACCGCCAATACCAAAAATAGACGAAGCCAAACCAATACCCGTACCTGCACCAAACTGAACACTTGGCGGCGTCAAAGGTTTTTTTGGCTGCTCTTTGTTCGAAAAGAAGAGCATTTTTAGCGCAATCAGTAAGGCGCCAACACCAATGATGGCTTGTAAAGAGTCGCCATCAATAGCATCAGCGACACCCGCACCCACAAGGCTACCGATAACCAAGCCTAATGCCATATTACGCCAGATATCCCAGCGTACACCGCCACGTTTATTGTGGGCTGTTAAAGAGCTGATCGAGGTCACAACGATAGTGGCAAGAGACGTCCCAACCGCTAGGTGAGTCACCACCTCAGGCGAAAACTGATAAGAAGTAAAAATCCATACCAAGACGGGCACGATAACCATGCCACCACCCACTCCGAACAAACCTGCACAAACGCCGGCAAATGCTCCTGCAATAACAAACCACACATATAACAACATCGGACCTGCCTTTTATTTACTCATCTTTGGTGGTGCTTATCTTTAACCGCACTTGCGTCTATTTGTTTTTTACTACCCATTCTAACAAGCCATCAACATGGCGAAAGTCATCCCAGCTTCGGCAAGGTAGATGTGGCATCAAGTTGTTGATCATTTTAGAGAGTGCATTGCCAGGACCCATTTCGATAATCATACTGGGCTGATATTCTTGAATGGTTTCCATACACGTATACCAATCCAATGGATGATCAATTTGACTTGAGAGAATCTGTAGACCTTGTTTGGCAGCGTAGTATTTTATACCCTCAGTCGCGCTAATAATAGGGGTTTGCATCATTGGCATAGTCATTGCGTCGGTATAGGTTCGGAATTTTTCGGCAGCGGCTTGCATCATTTCGGTATGAGAAGGGACAGATACGTTAAGTAACTTGGTATTTCGTGCGCCTAGTGTTTGCGCCAGTTGTTCCGCTTGACTTAGTTTTTCATTGTGCCCAGCAATGATGAATTGATCTTCACCAATTTTAATGGATAAGTATGTGTTGGTTTCTAAGAGTAATTTTTCAAGTTCGCTACTATGTAGCCCTTGCACAGACAGTAAACCACTAGAAGCCGAGACATCTTCTTCCATGAGTTTGGCTCTTTGCTGAACCAGTGTCAATCCCGCCTCAAAATCCAGCTCTGCGCTACAACAAAACGCATTGATTTCGCCCAATGAATAGCCTGCAAAAGCGATGGGCTTGTCAATCATTTGGCGCAGCTTCTGCCAACGATGGTACTGTAAGGTATAAATAAAAGGCTGTGCAATCTCGTTGCTGAATATTGTTTCGCCAGCAAAAGTACTATCAATATCGTTTGCAAATAGATCCGGCATCATATCTTTTAGCAATGCTTGCTCGTATTCGCTGGTGTCATTTAACACCTCTTCTATATGCCGCTGACCTTGCAAACCTTGCCCACTAAACAGAAGGATTAAACTCATTTTCGACCTTATAAAAGAAAATCGTAACCGCCAACAAATCTGCACTCCCGCCTGGGCTAAGGTTACGGTGAATAAAATAGTCATTGATCGTACTGACTGCTTGACGCCATTTAGGTTGATGGACGCCCCCTGCTTGTAAGAACTGTTTTGCCATAGTCTGGGCATTGGTCAAGTCAACCATGCCGCCGCGCCAAACCAGATTGGTGTCCGATAGAGATGCTATCAACGTCATCAAGGTTTGCATGGCCGCTTTTTCAAAGTCTTGAGTACGATAAAGCGTCTCATAAAAACAAGGCAATGCTAAGTTTTGAATGATTTGAAAACCCGTCGCCACCATTTCTATCGCGCCTGTCACACCATATTTTTTATACATTTGCTGTCCATGGCTGTCAGCCTTGCGCTCTAGTCGATGCGTTAGGTCATACTGCCAGCTTTCGACGATTTGTGCACAAATATTTTGTGTGGTCAGTGTTTGATTGTCTTGTAGACATTTACCAATCGCGGCACTCGCAAAACCCAAGTTAAAAATAGCCCCTTTGTGCGTATTAATATTATTGGTCGCTTGGCGCATCTTTATTTCTTGCTCGATGCCTGCTTTTTTTATATCGTCAAAATCTTTGTTGTCATGACCGTAGGCGCTGAGGGTGGCAAAATACCCTCGCAGCGATTGGATACTGGCGATGAACGTATCATAATTCATATCTGAATGGCTGCCATTGCCTGAAGGGCACACCAATCCCGGTTTGTTGTCAAGGTTGATCTCTTCATATAACGCATCAAGCGCAAAATCATCAATTTGCTGCCAAATGGCCTGCTTAGAAAATAAGACGTCGCTTACGGGCGTCGATAAAACGTTCACACTCATCAGTATTCCATCCTAGTAATACGTCTATTGTTTGTAGCTCAACCTCATGAAGCGTTTTGATAACCACGGTCGGTATATCAGACACTACAGCATGAATAAGCTCATTAAATGACACATCTTCATGTCCATGTAATCTGACTTCCCCATCGATTCGCAAGTTCGCTACAGATAAGGCAAATTGCTTAAAGATTTCAATTGCTATCAATATATCGGCCAGCCTATCCATCTCATGAACATTGATTAAAATATCAAGATCTGATGTAGGCGTGACAAAAGGCAGATTGGTAAAGTATTGATTGGCAAAGGAGCCGTATACATAAACATCGGCTTTCAAATCACGACATTGCCTGACAAAAGACTGCGTCTGTTCTTGAAGGTTTTTAGGAAGACTGGGTATCACTGTCTCAAGTACCAATGGCAAAGTGACGACTTGAGGCGGTGCAGACAGTTCGAGCGCAAGTCTATATTTACAGTGGTTTTCTATGTGGCTGGTGGCTACTTTTAAGACGTGCGCTGTACTTTGCCGACACACTGTGAAAGGCTGCATGGCTTCAATCATGTGGTCAATGGCTTGGATGACAGATAAAGGTACAGAAGCATTTAACAAGGTAAATGCTTCTTCTGGTTGTAAGTAGACTAAGTCATGACGATGCATGCAAACCACCTATCCGTCTATTTAATCATCACTATAAAAATCATAGCGATAAAAATCTAACTGGCATAAATATAAGTGACATGAGAATATGAATCTATGCACTTAATACTGCGTCTACAATCTCATTACACAGCAGACGACCATCTCTTTCTTTAGCGACCTGACGGCGATTATCCGTCAAAAAGTCCTGAATATGCGCCTGTTGTGATTCAATGGCATTTTCTACCAAATGCTCATCAAGATTGACCCATATCTCATCTACTGCACCCATTTTGTAGAAGTTTTCTACGCCCGGTGCAAAGATTGCCGAAGTTTTGGATAAAGACTGAAGCTTGTCTAGCGGTATCTTGGTGACTCTTGACATGGCATTGAGATCCATGACTTTGACTTGGCTAGATTGAAGTGCAAAGATTTGGTTGGCCATCAGACCATAAGATAAAAAGCCGCCACTCACTGCTTCTCCCAAAATAATCGCTAAATTGGGATGCTCAC
Organism: Psychrobacter alimentarius; assembly: GCF_001606025.1. Lineage (NCBI taxonomy): Bacteria > Pseudomonadati > Pseudomonadota > Gammaproteobacteria > Moraxellales > Moraxellaceae > Psychrobacter > Psychrobacter alimentarius. The sequence goes on from NZ_CP014945.1 coordinate 2,090,818, forward strand.
TACGTCTAAGTAAATCGACACAAGCCGCTAGATGCGCAAACGTTCTATTTAGACACAGCAACTCATCGGCGCGAGAAGAATCCTGCCCTTGAGTATCAACAATAAAAACAATCGGTGTTTTTTTGCCTTGAGCAATGACGTCCAAGACTTCATTGGCAAGTCTGATGGCAATAGCCTGATTAATGGCTGCCGAATCGACCGTACCGATAATCTCGACCTTACCTGCTTTGGTCTCGGCACTGCCGCGTATGACCCAATTATCAATTTGATACTCAAGCTCATTGGGAAATAATTCGGCTAAAATAGTTTGTGTTTGCATGATATTATCCTTGTTTGATTGCTCTAACTTGCTTGGCGCTCAGCATAGAAATAGATTCAGGATCGTTTATGTTCATGGCTTCCCAAATAGCGATACTGTCTTTTTCGCCAAACCATTGATCATACTGTTGCTGCAAACCATCCTGCTGTTGCTGCAAATAGGCCAAATCTATATTAGCGACAGATAACTGAATGCCCTCTGCAACTGCTTGAGTAATCTCATTAATATCGTCTTCGACCAATACTTGCACATGGTCAAGCAAATAACGAGTCTTACCACCTGTCACTCGCCATACTAGCGCGCGGTCTTTAGAGTCAAACTCTTCCACACCTTTTAGGGTTTCAATTACTTCTGGCCCTGACAACGCCAAACGTCCTTCTTCGGTCATAATAATGTGCGTGCTCAAACAAGAGCAAATACCCATCCCACCAAATGCGCCATTCGTACCGCCAATGACGGTGACGATAGGAATACCCGCATTACGCACCTTGAGCATTGCGCGCATGATCTCAGAAATGGTAATCAAGCCTGCATTGGCTTCATGCAAACGCACACCGCCTGAGTCGACAAAGAACACCACTGCTTTTGGCTTTTCTTCAAGTGCTTTGAGTAGCATACCCACGATTTTTGCGCCATGCATCTCACCTACTGCGCCGCCCATAAATCGGCCTTCCTGCGCGATGATATAAACAGCATCGTCTTTGATTTTGGCTTTACCAATAATCACACCATCATCAAAACTGCCCGTAATGTCTAATGAGGCAAGGTTGGGACTGGTCGGCACGCTGCCGGGTTTGAGGATTTCTACAAAACTGTCTTTATCAACGATACTGGCAATGCGATTACGAGCGGTCTTTTCATAAAAACTTTTTTGAATGTGTGCATGCGCTTGGCGTGAGTCTTTATTGTTTGAATTATTCATGTGCCTCCCCCTCTAAAATATTAATCGCTTGGCTCAGGCGCAGACTTACGACCGCAGGAGTTGCACCCATATCGTTGATTTCGAACTGTAAGCCGCCAACCGCATAACGATTGACAAATTCTTGAATAACGGCTTCCCAAATATGATCAAAACCCGACACTGAAGTGTTGATAATAAATTTACTTCGTTCGCTATCGTCTAACTCTGAGACCAATATCTCTAGGTTGCCTGAGCCTACCACACCGCAAATAACGTCTTTTGTGGTCACATCAAAGGGTTCTGATTTAAATGTATAATTAATTAAGTTCATAGTTCTATCCTTAGCAGTTTTGTTCGCCTTTTCTAAAACCTGATTACCAGTTTCTAAAACGACTTGGCGGCGCATAGGTGCCGTTAGACCATCTGACCAAATCCTTGACCGATTTTGCCGCCAACAAATCTCTATTTGCTTTTGAGATATCGATACCAAAATCTTCTGGACGCTGGATGATGCCACGCGCGCGCAATTCTTTTACCTTTTCATGATCGCGCTCCATACCGATAGCGGTATAGCCTGCAACACCGCGAATCGCTTGCTCCCGTTCCTCTGGCGTGCGGCACAGCAATAAGTTGGCGATGCCTTCTTCAGTCACAATGTGGGTCACATCATCGCCATAAATCATAATAGGCGGAAAGTCACTGCCCATTTTTTCTTGTAATTGCCACGCATCAAGCTCTTCGACAAAGACAGGATTCATATTTTCGCGGAAGGTTTCGACCAGCTGTACCACAAGCTTACGACCTTTAATCACGCGCCCATCAGTCGCTTCTTGTCCCGCTTTTAGATAGCCGTAACTCGAATGCCTGCGTCCGTGCGGGTCTGACCCCATGTTTGGCGCACCACCAAATCCAGCAATGCGATCGACCGTTGCAGTTGAGCTGTTGCCTTGCAAGTCAATTTGTAGGGTAGAACCAATGAATAAATCACAAGCGTACAAGCCTGCTGTTTGGCTAAAGGCTCGGTTAGAGCGCATACTGCCATCACTACCTGTGAAGAAAATATCAGGACGCTTTTCAATATAATCATCCATGCCCACTTCTGAACCAAAGCTATGAATGCTCTCAACAAAACCACTTTCGATAGCCGGAATCATGGTTGGATGCGGATTGAGTGCCCAGTTCGTACATATCTTACCTTTTAGGTTTAACTCTTCGGCATAGGTGGGCAGCAACAGCTCAATGGCAGCGGTATTAAAACCAATACCATGATTGAGACGCTTAATCTGATACGGTGCATAAATGCCTTTAATCACCATCATAGCCATTAAGATCTGTACATCAGTAATCTGAGCAGGATCACGCGTAAACAGTGGCTCAATATAGTTGGGTCTAGGCGCTACAATGACAAAATCTACCCAATCTGCAGGAATATCAACGCGTGGCACGTCATCTACCAACTCATTGACCTGTGCAATCACGATTCCACTTTTAAAGGCGGTGGCTTCTACGATCGCAGGTGTGTCTTCGGTGTTTGAGCCAGTATACAGATTGCCGTCGGCATCTGCTGAATGGGCTGTGATTAGGCAGACGTTTGGCGTTAAATCAATAAAATATCTGCCGTATAATTCAAGATACGTATGAATTGAGCCAATGTGAATCTGTTGTTTTTGAACCAATTTTGCCAATCGTAAGGCTTGTGGACCTGCAAAAGAAAAATCGACTTTGCTAGCAATCCCTTTTTCAAATATGTCGATGTGACTGGGCAATGCCAATACCGACTGCAAAATATGCAAGTTGTTCAGGACATCAGGATTACATTGAGAGAGACATTCGGACAAAAAGTCAGCTTGTTTTTGATTGTTACCTTCTATACAGACTTTGTCTTCACGAGCAATGACGGTTTCGAGCAGCTCAACCACTCTATCATTTGGGACTAGTTTTTTTAGTCCCTTGTCAGCCGCGACATTGATCTTTGCCAGCCGTTTGGTTTTTTGTGTGTCCCATGTGGTTTCGTTTATGGTTGTGTTCATAAGATTCCCTTTTTCTATTTATCAAAAACTGGTTATCAAAAGTCGGGCTATTAAAAATTTGGTTGTCAAAAGGCTATTTATCCAAAAAAGGCATTTAGCGTTAAAAAGAATATAGACGGTCCTAATAAAGCCCCTAGTCCTGTATAAAAAGTAGCGACCAAAGCACCATATGGTACCAATCGTACATCTGTACCCGCCAATCCGGCTGCCACGCCACTAGTCGTTCCTACTAAACCACCAAAAATCATGGCTGAGCGAGGGCTTTTGAGATACATAAATCGAGCAAGCAGCGGTGTTGCAATCATAAAAAATACGGCCTTGATCAAACCAATGGCAATAGATAAAGCGATCACATCAGAGCTTGCTCCAATTGCTGTCCCTGTAATAGGTCCTACAATATAAGTCATCGCGCCTGCACCAATGGTGGTCATAGAGACAGCATCTTTATACCCCAACGACCATGCGACACCAGCCCCTACCACAAATGGTATGACGCAACCTAATATCAAGGCAACAATACCAATTTTCCCAGCATTTTTTATCTCTTTTACATCGACTTCAAAAGCCGTTGATGAGATAGCAAGATCACGAAGCATCGACCCCCCTAACAGAGCAAAACCAGAAAAAATTGCTATATCAGAGATGCCCTTTTCGCCACCAGTATATAAACCAGCAAAGTAGGCGGCAACTAGCCCAAGCGTAATGGCGATAGCAGAGGCTTGCAATTTATTGTTAGTAAGGTACTTTGATAGTAATTGGGAGAAAAGCATCACAAGACCTGTGATTGCAAGCGCCGTGACAAAGGCATTTTTGGTGAGCGTCTCTATAATTAAGTCCATTTAATTACTCCATTGCGCTATTAAATTAGTGGTTTTAGTTCTCTTATGACATGATAATAATACTGATGAAACACTCATAATTGTTCACGAGGTTCGTCAGTTTCATCCCAAGTAAAGGTATCGTAATCATTTCCGATGTTATTGAGTAAGCGCACGACAAAGATAGTTGCAATAAGCGCAATAACAGAGACAACTGCCGCTACCATACCGCCAGACAATGCAGCGACCACGTTTTGGCCAGCCGCCATAGCAACAACGATAGGGATATACATGCCCGCCCAATATAGAACACCGAATTGAGTCGCCTTAGGAAGGTAGCCTCTTTTGGCAAGCATCTCTTTACCAACAATGAGTAGAATCATTGCGATAGCAACACCACCAATATTGGCATCAACGCCTAATAATTTTCCTAATAGTCCACCAAGAAAAACGCCGAGAAGATAACTAACTGCTAATAAAGCAGTGCCATATATGATCATAATAATCATCCTTGATTATAGTTACAGAGTCTCTATCAACAGTCCGTTTGAGATAGAGGTCGCATTAGATAAGAGCGAGTGGCAAGCAGAGGTAAAAACGGTCTTTTATTCCTGTAACGTCACAAATCTTGGTAAAACTTGTCCGTTCAAAAGACTGCTTATTTCCGCTGACTTGCTATAATCTAAAACAATTTATGGGAAAGCGCAACGAAATTGTATTTATTATCTATATATTTTGTATACAAAAAGGGTTTTTATGAGTTTAATCGATGAGCTGCCTCTATTTTTGCAAGTTAGCAAAAAGATAGAAGATGATATTATTTATGGACATTTTCCGCCTGGCACAAAACTGAATGAAGCGGAATTGTGTGAAAGATATGGGGTGTCGAGAACCCCGATTCGCGAGGCGTTAAAGCTATTGTCTTCTGAAGGACTGGTAGAAATCCGTCCGCGCAGAGGGGCAATTGTCCCTACTTTAGATGTAGTGACACTTTGTGAGATGTTTGAGGTCATGGCGCAGCTTGAGGGCATGTGCGGCAGATTGGCCGCGAGAAGAATCAGTGAATCAGAAAAAGCAGAGCTTCTGGCTTTGCACAATCTTTGCGAAGAGTACTTGTTAGAAGACAATCCAGAAGATTACTACGAAGCCAATCGTAAGTTTCATTTTTTTCTCTATCAGCTCAGTCATAACGGATTTTTGATAGAGCAAGCGATTAATTTGCACAATCGACTCCACCCCTATAGACGGCTGCAACTGCGAGTGAGCAATCGGATGCGACACTCTTTTAAAGAGCATCAAGGTATCCTAGATGCCATCATCAATCATGATGAAGAGTTGGCTGAAACCATATTAAAAGCCCACGTCTCAGTGCAAGGGCATAAATTCACAGATTTGATTGCCACCATGAATCTCAATGAGAGTGGGCAAAACCAATAATAAGCACAAAGCTAATAACAAAAGCAAAACTGATGACAAACCTAGGCGCTAAGTTCAATAGTCATTGACACTATTGAATTTGTTGCCATCCCAAGGTCGCTTCATACTCATCTTGATGGGAAAATAATGGATGTTTTTTGGCTTCGCTTAAGTTGAGGACAGGAGTGACGCACACATCAGTATTTGCAAACACGTGTTGCCAATAGGTAAACGTTTGGCTGGCAAATGTTTCTGCCATTATATTGATGGCTGACTGGCTCTTGTCAGTATTTGGCATAACACCAAGTTGCCAGTGGCTGTTTTTGAGCTCGGTTAATTCCAGCACCTCGCACAGCCCTTGCCAAAACTTTAGCTCCAGCGACCCCACAGCCATGTAGCGATGATCGGCCGTTTGATATAAACGATAGCAAGGTAATGCACCGCCTACAAAATCGTGTTGCGGCATGGGCCACTTACCTGAAATGCTTTGGATAAATGCACCAGTAGCTTTTGTCATGACCAAATGCTGGTATAAGCTGTGAGTCATACTGATGGCAATATGACGACCTTTGTTTGTCCGTTGCGCAGAAAATACAGCAGCAAGTATGGCAATAACAGCGGTATCGCTGCCACCCGCCAAGTCAGCGAACTGAACATTCGGCATCGCCTGCGCGCCTTGCGCCGTCTTTAACTGGTCAAGGACACCGCTCATGGCCATAAAGTTAATATCATGACCGGCATTATGTGCCCAGTCATGATTGATACTGCCTTTAGTAGTTGCTGTCCCATTTGTGACGCCGTACCCTGTAATCGATACGATCACCAATTTAGGATTAATCGAGTGAAGCGTTGAAGCATCGAGTCCCATACCTTTTAGCACCTCAGGTCGAAAACTATCCAACATGACATCTGCTTGTTTTAGGTGTGCTTTGATCGAATCAATGTCTTTAGCATCACGAAAGTCATATTGTTTAATGGTTTTACCATGATTTAAAGCCTCAAACATTTTGCCAAAAGCCCTAGCAGGGTCACCACTTTTGGGTTCAATCTTGATAATATCTGCACCCAAATCCGCCAATAGACGCGTGGCAAACGGTCCGGGCAAATTGCGCGTCAGATCCACCACTCGCAATCCTTGTAGGCAATCAGTCATCGCATCTACGATAGTCTCATTGATCAAATCAGTCATCAGAGAACACCTCACCTTTGTCGCTCATTTCTAACAAAATTTGCGCAGGCTCAAAACGCTCACCGTATATAGTGGCAAGCTCACGACTGCGGGCAATAAATGTGTCCAAACCCATGGCATTAATAAACTGGAGCGTACCACCGTGCTGAGGTGCAAACCCCCAACCAAAGATAGAACCTACATTGGTATCAGCGACAGAGCGAACGACGTTTTCTTCATAACATTTGGCGGACTCATTGGCTTGAATGAACAGCAAACGATCAATCAAATCTTGCTGAGATGGCTGCTCAGACTGGGGTGGATACAGGGTTATCAGTTCGGGCCATAATTGTTTGTCACCATTGTCCAAGTACTCATAGAAGCCCTTGCCGTTTTTCTTACCTTCTCTCTTATAGGTTTGTACCAGTGTTTTGAGTATGCCATACGACGGACGTACCGTGCTCGGTTTGCCTTCTGCCTCCATGTCTCGTTGCTGCTGCTCACTGACGTGTAACGCAAGACTCAATGACACCTCATCTTGTAATGCTAAGGGCGGCATGGGCATCCCTGTTTTCATACCAGCAACCTCAATACTGCGTGGATGTACGCCCTCACTCAACATGGCGATACCCTCAGTGACATAGGTACCAAAGACGCGCGAGGTGTAGAACCCACGACGGTCATTGACTACAATGGGCGTTTTGCCGATTTGACCCACATAATCAAATGCTTTTGCCAAAGTCACATCGTCAGTTTGTTCACCCATGATGACTTCAACGAGCGGCATCTTGTCAACTGGCGAAAAAAAATGCAGACCGATAAACTGGTTTGGTCGCGTACTGGCTTTTGCCAATCCCGTAATAGGCAATGTGGAGGTATTAGACGCATAGACGGCCGTGTTTGAAATCACAGCTTCACTTTGCTGGGTGCATTTGGCTTTGATATCACGATTTTCAAATACTGCTTCGATAATAAGATCACAATCTGCCAAATCATCGTAAGAAACGGTTGGTTTGATACGTTTTAAGAGTGCTTGTTTTTTCTCTTCGGTAGCGCGCTGTCGGCTAATGGCTTTATCTAAAACATTAGAAGAATATGCTTTGCCTTTTTCAGCAGCTGTTATCTCAGTATCTAACAGGACAACATCGATGCCAGCCTTAGCAGTGACATAAGCAATACCTGCGCCCATCATGCCTGCTCCCAAAATACCCACCTTTTTGGTTTTTGCACGTGCGATACCCTGAGGACGAGACTGACCTTTTTTGATGCTATTGAGCTGGGTCCAGAGTGTATTGATCATGTTTTTCGATTCAGTAGACAGCACACAAGCGGCAAAATAACGCGACTCAATTTCAAGTCCTGTGTCGATATCGACTAGGCAGCCTTCAAACACACAAGACATAATATGAATAACCGCGGGATAGTTGCCATGGGATTTTTGATTGGCCATGGCAGGCGCCACCGAAAAGATTGGTACTACGCTTGGATGCTTGCTATCGCCACCAGGTATTTTGAAGCCTTTTTTATCCCATGGTTGCTGTGCATTAGGGTTGGCATTAATCCATGTTTTAGCTTGCCTCATCATATCTACATAATCAGTCGCTGTGGCATCAATCAAACCCAAATCTTTTGCCGCCGTTGGACGCAGCGCTTTACCTTGAGTCATTAGCTCAAGTGCCGATTGAATACCTATTAGACGTGGTAAACGCTGAGTACCACCGCCACCAGGTAGTAAGCCCAATTTGACCTCAGGCAAGCCCAACTTGGTATTGGGTGAGTCGATTGCAATCCGATAATGGCACGCCAATGCCAACTCTAGACCCCCACCTAATGCGGTTCCTGTCATGGCGGCAACCACAGGTTTGCTTGATGTTTCAAGCTTGCGCAGGCTGCCCTTAAGCGCTTCGACCAGCGCAAATGCTTGCTCGGCCGTTTCGATATGAGCCAGTTGGTCAATGTCCGCACCAACCACAAAGGTGTCTTTAGCAGAGGTAAGAATAAGTCCCTTTACAGCGTCATCATAGATAATGCTATCTGTCATCATGGCAAAAGACTCTGTAAAGCCATTGCCGATAACATTCATTTTTCGCGTGGTTTGGTCAATCGTGACGGTAACGATACCATCATTATCACGCTGGGCAGAGAAGTTTTCTAATTTGTTAATTACTGTTACGCTATCTGTTGTCTGATTATTTGTCATCATTTTTATCCCTTAAATGATTCTTTGTATAGTGCGTTTTAGTCTATTTGAGAAAGAAGTTAAACCCGCTCGATGATAGTGGCAATCCCCATACCGCCACCCACACACAGCGTAATCATCGCGGTTTTTAAATCACGACGTTCTAACTCATCAAGGACAGTGGTCATGAGCATCGCTCCCGTTGCGCCAAGCGGATGACCCATAGCAATCGCACCCCCATTGACGTTAACCCTATCAAGTGAAAGATCGAAATCATCGGCGGTATTGAGCGGTACGGCTGCAAACGCCTCATTAATCTCCCAGAGGTCGATATCTGAAGCCTGCATACCTGCTTTTTTGAGCGCTTTTTGACACGCGGGCGTGGGGCCTGTCAGCATAATAGCTGGCTCTGAGCCAGTGACTGAGGCCATTGTGATTTTGGCACGTGGTTTAAGACCAGCTTTTTGACCAGCTGCTGCGCTGCCGACTAAGCAGATTGCAGCCCCATCAACGATACCAGAAGAGTTGCCAGCGTGATGTACATGGTTCACGGCTTCAATTGTGGTGTATCTGTCTAATATCACACTATCAAAGCCCATTTTGCCGGGCACAATAAAAGAAGGTTTTAGCCCAGCTAAGGTCTCGACATTGGTATTAGGACGGACGGTTTCATCTTTAGCAAGCAGCATCATGCCATTGATATCAGTAACTGGAACGACCGATTTGTCATAATAGCCCTCACTCCAAGCATGAGCAGCACGGCGATGTGACTCAGTGGCAAATGCATCAACGTCAGTACGACTAAAGCCTTTGAGCGTTGCGATGGTATCTGCACCAACTCCTTGCGGGACAAAATGAGTCGCTTCATTGACTCGTGGATCCATGTACCAAGCACCGCCATCAGAACCCATCGGGACACGGCTCATGGACTCAACACCGCCTGCCACCACCATATCCTCCATGCCCGACATGACTTTGGCAGCAGCCAGATTGATAGACTCAAGACCAGAGGCGCAAAACCGAGATAATGTCATGCCTGCCACACTTTGCGCCCAGCCAGCATCAATGACCGCGATACGAGCAATATCAGAGCCTTGCTCGCCGACTGGTGTCACGCAGCCCAGCACCACATCATCTATCAAGCTGGTATCTAAATTATGCCGCTGCTGCATCTCTTTTAGCAAAGTACGTACCAGCCAAATTGGCGATGCTTGAAAGAGCGCCCCATCCTTTTTTCCTTTGCCGCGCGGGGTGCGAATAGCCTCATAAATGTAAGCAGTCTCAGTCATAAAAGTCCCTTTTTATTTTGGTAAATCAATCATGTATCATTACTGTATTGTGCACCAACCACAATCGCTTTATATGTGCTCAGATCCAGTTTTTACATAAAGCGTGATGCCAACTCTTTCATAATCTCATTGGTGCCGCCATAAATTTTTTGTACACGAGCATCTGCATATAAGCGCGCGATTGGATATTCTGTCATATAGCCATAACCGCCAAACAGCTGGACACACTCATCGATGACCTCACACTGCTTTTGTGTTACCCAGTATTTAATCAATGACGCATGTGGGGCGGTTAACTTGCCTTCTAACATGGCATCGACAGCAGCGTCACACATACTGCTGGCAGCCAGATAATCTGCATAGCATTCTGCCATCTTAAAGCGCGTGTTTTGAAACGCCCAAATCGGTTTGCCAAAGGCTTCACGACCTTTCACGTACTCTAACGTCAAATTTATTGCCAGTTTCATCGCACCAACGCCAGACAAAGCAATGATTAAGCGCTCGCGTGGCAGCTCTTGCATTATCTGAATAAAACCCATGCCCTCGACTGTGCCCAACAGACTCTTTTGCGGCACACGTACATTGCTAAAAAATAACTCTGAGGTGTCTTGAGAGGTCAGACCGATTTTGTCAAGATTACGGCCACGCTCAAAACCAGTTACTTGATCGGTCTCTACCACAATTAATGAAACACCTTGCGCGCCTTTTTCGCGGTCTGTTTTGCACGCCAGCAAGATAAGATTGGCATGCTGACCATTTGTGATAAAGGTTTTTGAGCCATTGATAATATAATCTTCCCCATCCTTTACGGCATAGGTTTTGATATTCTGTAAATCTGAGCCAGTGCCAGGCTCAGTCATGGCAATCGCGGCAACGTATTCTCCAGTTGCCATCTTGGGTAGCCATGCTTTTTTTTGCTCGTCAGTACCGTGCGCCAATATATACGGGGCCACAATACCTGAATGCACCATACCACCAAAACCCGATTGATTGGCTTCGGCCTGTGCGTACAGCAGTGCTGCTTCATGACCAAAATCACCACCGCCGCCGCCGTACTCCTCTGGTATTGAAGCGCACAAGAACCCCATTGCACCCGCCTCTTCCCACGCTGCACGGTCAATCATGCCGTTTTTGCGCCATTCCTCATCCTTTGGCTCCCAGCTTTTAAACATTTTTAACGCACTGTCATAAACCATTTGATGCTCTTCGGTCATCCAGTTTGGCACAAATTTTTCGATACTCATGATGTCTTTCCTTGACGATGTTGAGTGACTTATTCATTAAAAAGAGGATACCCACTAATTAATTTTAATTATGGTAATATAAATTACCGTGTAAGACGCCTATAAAAACCTTTATTATTAATGAATTCAAAACTTATACTAGGATAATAAAAGCACTTTCGCAATCGTTTAAAAATCAATGGTAATATTAATTACCTTAATCTATTTTTCGGTGCAATCACTCAGATTTGATTCATTTTATGTATCATTTTTAGGTTGGATGGACGGTATGATTAAAATAAAAACCATTCACAGAGCACGACAGCAAAGGCCTCATAAAATATGACTAAGACTACTCAAACGTCTCAACTCGTTGATACTCGAGTGTTAGCACTTTTATCGGATATGCGACCAGCGACGTTAGATAAAATCGAAAAAGCGGTACGTAAAGTGTTCGCTGGCGTTGATTCTAATGAAGTCACTATGGCGCAAATCGCCAAGTCTGCGAATGTTTCTTTGCAAACGCTTTATAAGTACTTTGGTGATAAACAAACGCTTTTTTATACCATCATGGATATTGTGCTGGGTAGATTGGCCATACGCATCATGGATCATTTGCAAGGCATTGATAGTGTGCAAGATCGTCTGCGTAAGACGCTATGGGTATGTTTTGATTTTGTAGATTCACATCCTGATGCAGTCATGGTATTGTCTTCTGTATCAGCATCACACATTCGTAATATTGCCATTTATGAAAATAAAGAACTGATTGGTGCATTTTTAGACGTGTTGGAAGACGGACAAAATCGCGGCGTACTCAACGATACCGTACCGCTATATATACTTTTTGATGTGTTTATGGGCTTTATCAGTCGCCTTGGGTTGATGCATATCATTCGTCAGACTGACACCCCTATCAATGCTGAATTCGATGCCTTATTCAATATGCTGTGGCGAGCCATTTCTAAGCCTGTGTGATCAGATAGATTACAGATTTTTTGATTCACGATGGCTTTTACAGTGATGGTCCATCAAATATATAGTTTATGTATCTCGTCCCAAAATAGATAAAAAAAAGCCTCATAATAAAATGAGGCTTTTTTTGACTTAACATGTCTGTAGTTATGACTAATGTATTTATAAGCTTTGATCAATTTTTAATCTTTATATCAATCAGCGGTTAGACTGTGATCATCTCGCTAAAAAATAAAACACATCCATAATATTAATACTGATCGTATTAAATTTTTTCCCACTGAAAGTATTTTTCATCAGCTATTTTGAGTAGTGCCTCATCTTCTTTTGTATCTCCATAAGCGAATATTTTTTTATATGCTTTAAGATCTACTAATGATTCGACTCGTCTAACCTTTTCAGCTCCTGTACAATCCCCTTCATGATACTTACCAGTGAGTATGTCACCTTTATTATCAAGTTGACTACAAATAAGCTCAATACCTATATTGTCACACCAAGGTCTCAGGTATACATCAAGTGAGGCAGACACAACAATAACTCTGTCTCCTGAATCAAGATGCCATTGAATTCTCTCTAATGCATTCGCTCTAATAACACTAGATAAAAACTCGTTCGCATGGTTTTTCCCCAACGTTTCCAAACACGTTTTAGAAAACCCTTTTAAGCCAATATAGACGATTTGCTGACGGATTGAAGAAGCTGATAAAATACCAGTACGATAAGCTAGAATAGAAGGCATGAGTAGTAATCGCCCTATAAGCATTCTAGATCTGGGAATCGCTGCTTTTATAAAAGGTGTAAAAGTGTCACACTCTGTAATCGTACCGTCAAAATCAAACAACGCTATATTCATAATCTGCCCAGATATTTAAAAAAATAAGAGGGCTCACTAATAATCAAATACTATTTTTTGACTTATATCATGAGCTTTCTGTCAAATAGGCAAATACAGTTATCTTTTATATAGTCAAAAACCTACACACTACTCGATTTTGGCAATCCATATTCTAAACTATCGACCACTTTATTATTCTGCTCAGTCATCAGCTCATAGCCTTTGATGATTCCCTCGAAAGGCAAATTACCTTCATAACGCTGATAGTGCTCACAGATACTTTCTTTTACAATCACATGACGCTCTGCCTCTTCTAATTCGGCAAATCCATCTGGAAGACGTATGTGAGCCAAACGTGCAGCATTACCACGCGCCATCCAATTGGCATCATTAAATTCGAACTCAACCTGCGCTCGTAAACTATACTTGGACACAGGATTGTCAGAATGTATCAAATCGTATTTAATCTGAGCAATGTCTTCTGCAAATGGCTCGTAAGGGATTTCAAGCACCGAAAATAGCGTTGCTAGGAATTCATCAGCTGTAAAATACTTGTCACTATAGCTACCATCAAGTCCAAGGTATTTGCTAGACAGTACATGACGCAGTCGATCACATGCCGGTATCGTATGCTTTAACGGATAATGCATGGCTTTGATAATATCTTGCGAGCGCAATTTAAGCGTATCTATTTGAGCGATGGCATAGTGTGCAAGAAGATGACGTGGCTGATAACGACGGGTATATGGGGATTGATTGACAGTGTAATTCATAGTATTAAACACCTTTGGCTCCTGTAACTCCGACGAAAAAGTATGAAATAAGCCCAAATAGGCAAATAAATTGGCACAAATGAGGTGTCGGAGTACAGGCTCATGCGCTTTACCAGAATTGTTTTACATCGTGCTGGAAGTTGCAAGGTTTGTACGTTTTCATTAGATGACAATAATGATTGGCAATACAAAACTGTTAAACCCACGATGGATAATGCATTGATGATAGCATATCAGCTAATAGAAAATAAATACTGATACAAGGGCTGTTTTTAAAATTCATACAATTGGCCACTTAAGACAAAAGAAATCCAACCGAAATAGCAAAAAACTACTTTAACTTATGCTTTTGACTTGGTATCTTCCCCTCCACTCTTATATTCCTTAGTATTTTTTATACCGCTTTTTGGCTCATTTTGCTGTATTAGCCCCTTCTTTGTATTGGATCTTATGAAACACACCCTTGAGGCGAGCTCAGATGCTCGCCGCACTCAGTATTTTCAAGTATTTTTGATGGGCGTTAGCGCATTTATCATGAATACCACAGAATTCGTTCCTGTCGCATTGTTAAGTGACATTGCGCAAGATTTCTCAATCACCACGGCAGAAACAGGCTGGATGTTGACACTCTATGCTTGGATTGTCGCAGCGATGTCATTGCCACTTATGCTGCTGACCAGTCGATTTGAGCGCAAGCGTTTGCTTTTGGGCTTATTCGCTGTCTTCATTGTCAGCCACATCCTCTCTGTTTTTGCGTGGAGTTTTAATGTCTTGCTGATCAGTCGCGTTGGTATCGCGCTATCTCATGCGATATTTTGGTCAATCACGGCGGCGATCGCTATACGTGTGGCACCAGAAGGCAAAAAAGCGATGGCGCTTAGTGTACTGGCAACCGGTACGTCATTGGCCATGGTACTGGGTGTACCTTTAGGACGAGTGATTGGTCAATGGTTTGGCTGGCGCGCGACCTTTGGTGGTATTGGCGTAATTGCGCTCATCGTTTTTATTCTCCAAGCGAGGCTTTTGCCAACTCTGCCAAGTATGTTTGAAGGGTCTTTTAGAAAAATCCCAGAATTGCTCAAAAACCCATTATTGGTCTGCTTGTATTTGCTTATCTTACTCGTCTTTACGGCACACTACACCGCTTACTCATACATTGAGCCGTTTATGCGTCAAGTCGGCTCCATTAGTGAGAATTTAGCCACTTTCGTCCTGTTACTGTTCGGTGCCGCTGGTATTTTAGGCAGTTGGATATTCAGTCGCTGGGGAGATCGCTTAAATACTCAGTTGATGCTAATGTCGACGATACTGATGCTCGGCTCGATGCTTGTGCTATTGCTGGCCGTCACCTCGGTATGGGCGCTTAGCCTGATTGCGTTACTTTGGGGAGCCGCGCTGATGTTGCTTATCATCACCATGCAAGCCAAAGTCATCATGGTGGATGTGAATGCGCAAGACATGCTGATGTCAATGTTCTCAGGTATTATCAATTTGGGTATTGGTGCGGGCGCGTTATTCGGCGGTTATGCAGTGACGCATATCTCTATATCAAGCGTGGGCTACGTTGGGGCGGCGATTGCTAGCATCGCCCTACTATTGATGTTATTTATGATCAAGCGCTTCCCTGAGCTGAGTAAAAGACTTGGTTAAGACGTAAAAGGCGCCATCGTCAATAATCCACTTTACCGCGCAAGGCTTTGGTCTTGCCGCGTTGGGTCTTTTGATCCACGCGCTTGCGCTTGGAATTTCTGCTCGGTTTGGTGGGTTTGCGGGTTTTATTCACATGAGTGGCTTTTATGATAAAGCTCTGCAATCGCTCAAACGCATCAATCTTGTTTCTTTCTTGCGTACGAAACTGCTGGGCCTTGATAATCAGCACCCCTTCTTTGGTGATTCGGCTATCCTTACTGTCCAGCAAACGCTGTTTTTGAGTATCGGTCAAACTTGAGCCAAGGATATCAAAGCGCAGATGAATCGCAGAGGAAACTTTATTGACATTTTGCCCGCCCGCCCCTTGCGAGCGCATGGCACTAATGTCCACGTCATTATCATTTAGGCTAATGGTATTACTGATAAAAATCATAGAGTTCTTTTATAGGGTCGATGGGCTTGATAATAGTGCTATGGGGCTCATGATAACGTATTATCTACTTACCTGCTACTGAGCCAACAGCTGACGGGAGCGCTCAATAACTGGTGCATCGACCATCTCGCCTTCTATTTTAAATACCGCCTGACCACTTCGCTCGTACTCCTCGATCACACGCTTGGCAAACTCAAGCGCTTTGTCTGTCGGCTGCAAGGCTTGCTGCACGGTAGCCACTTGCTTGGGATGGATACACAGCATTCCTGACATGCCCATTTGTGACCATAACTGTACGCGAGTGCGTAACCCTACTTCATCATTAAAATCAGGATAAATGGTGTCAATCGGCGGTGCTAGCTTGTGTACCTTTGATACTACAATAAACTGATAACGAATCTGATTAGCAATAAGGTCGGCTGAAGGCGTGCCCACTTGCACGCGCAAATCATTACACAGGTCTAAAAACCCGTAACTGAAGGCAGCAAGACCAGTGGCTTTTGCCATGCTGTCGATTTGATATAAGCCAGTGGCGCTCTCTATCAGTGCAATGACAGGCAATCCTGTGAATTGATAAACATGCTCGATGTCGCCAGCTTGCTCTGCTTTTGCCAATAAGACGCCCGCCAGCTTGGGCATTTGCTGGCACAATGCCAAGTCTTCAAAAAACGCCTCAGTCCCTGCCCGATTGATACGCAACCAAATCGGCTGATAAGTGTGCTTCTCGTTTTGATCGTCATAGTAATTTTTTAACGCTTCTCGCGCTTGAGCTTTGCCCTCCTGAGCGACGGCATCTTCTAAGTCCACGATTACTGCGGCCGCGCCACTAGCAAACGCCTTTTCTATTCGGTCAATCCGAGTCGCTGGCACAAAAAGCCATGTGTTGTTTTGAGCAAAAATTTCTACTTTACTATTATCGCCACTGACAAAACTCATATTTGATTTCCTATAAATATATTTATTCAATGCTGGATTGACGATATATCAATACTTTCTTTTGAGTGATTATGTTTTGTCTGAGGATACCTTACTTTAGGCAGGTACATCACAAAGTGAGTCAAAAAAAACCGCACGACATTTAATCTCATGCGGTTTCGTATTCGAATCTGATAATGACTTTTATTCTGTAAACCATTTTTCACAGCTTGCTAATTAAGCCAACATTCCACCATCGACGACCACGGTTGCGCCAGTGGTATAACTTGACGCGTCAGACACCAAATACAATACTGTGCCAGCCATTTCATCTGGATCAGCCACACGCCCTAATGGTATAGCGTGCAGCGCCATCTTCAAGACTTTATCATTGGTCGTAAGGGCGGAGGCAAACTTAGTATCGGTCAAACCTGGCAATAAAGCGTTAACTCGAATATTTAGAGGTCCGCACTCTTTAGCAAAGGCTTTGGTCATACTAATGACAGCGGCTTTGGTAATTGAATAAATCCCTTGCTTGTCCCCTGCGACCAAACCGTTGACTGATGCCGTGTTCAAAATCACACCGCCACCCTGTTCACGCATCATCTTGCCAGCGGCCGTCGACATAAAGAAATAACCGCGAATATTGACTTCTACGGTCTTATCAAAAGCGGCCAAATCCGTGTCCAAGATATGACCATAATAAGGATTGGCAGCCGCATTATTGACCAAGATATCAAGCTGACCAAACTCACTTTTGATATGCTCAAAAATCGTCTCAATCTGCGCCATATCCCCCACATGGCAAGCAAACGCACTGGCCTTATGACCCTCAGCAATGATACTATCGGCAACCGCTTGGCAAGCATCGATCTTACGGCTAGACACAACCACATGCGCCCCTCTCGATGCAAGCAGACGCGCGATAGACTCACCAATACCGCGACTCGCGCCCGTCACCAACGCAATCTTGCCTGTTAAATCAAATAAATCTTTCATGAGAACTCCTTATGCTTTTTTAAATTAGCAGTGATGGAAAAAAGTTCGCAGCACCGCCAAATTTAATATCAATTGTTTTAATAAGGTACATTAGGCCAGCTAGGCCACCATCCCACCATCGAGTGTAAAGGCATGACCATTCATAAATGTGCTCTCATCGCTGGCAAGCCATGCAATCGCGCCTGACACTTCATCAACCTCACCCAGACGACGTAGCGGACTGGCTTTGATGGTGGCTTCTTGCGCGCGCTCAGTCATGTTTGCCATGGTGTTGCGTACCATTGGCGTATCGATAAAACTTGGACATACCGCATTAAAGCGAATATTAACGCGCGCGTATTCGTGGGCAGCGGACTTGGTCAGCCCCATCACGCCATGTTTGGCAGCACTATAAGCCGATAGCATGGGCGCGGAGCGCAAGCCTGCGATGGAGGCCACATTGATCACATGCCCACCGCCATTGGATGCCATACAAGTGACAGCAGCGCGCATACAGTGCCACACCCCTTTTAAATTGACGGCAATATTGCGATCAAAGTCTTCATCGCTCAGCTCATGCATGGGCGCAGGCTGATGGTCGATACCCGCATTATTTATCACGACATCAAGGCCACCAAGTTCTTGCATGGCAAAAGCAAACAGCGCACGCACCTCATCGCCGCTCATTACATCCACCTTTTGAAAAACAATACTATTGCCTGCCTCTTGGCCTTGCTTGGCGACCGCTACCCCAAGTGCTTCTGCCAAATCGCCAATCACAACTTTTGCACCGCGACTTGCCAGCAGCAGCGCACTGGCAGCACCGATGCCTGATGCACCGCCTGTGATTAAAATGCGTTTACCTGTCACGTCTGATGCAATTCCATTTGTACTTAATGTCATGATTTATTCCTCTACCTTGAGAACCAATTTACCGAAATTTTCCCCTTTAAACAGCATCATGAGCGTCTCAGGGAAAGTATCGATACCGTTAACGATATGATCTTTGACTTTGATGTCGCCCGATTGAATCCAGCCTGCAATCTCTTTCATAGCAATTGGATATTCTTTAACATTATCAAATACCACAATCCCTTCCATGCGCGCCCGATTGACCAGTAGTGACAGATAGTTTGATGGGCCTTTGACCGCTTCAGTATTATTATATTGGCTGATTGCACCGCAAATGACGATACGCGCACGCAGATTAATCTGAGTCAGCACATCATTTAAGATATCACCGCCCACATTGTCAAAGTACACATCGACCCCATCTGGACAAGTTTGTTTGAGGGCTTTTTTTACGTCCTCGTTTTTATAATCGATGGCGGCGTCAAAGCCAAGTTCATCGACTAAGAACTGACATTTCTCACGACCGCCTGCGATACCGACCACTCGGCAGCCTTTGATTTTGGCGATTTGACCGACCAAGCTACCGACAGCACCCGCAGCGCCTGATACCACGACAGTCTCGCCTGCTTTTGGTTGACCTGTTTTTAATAAACCAAAATACCCTGTCATCCCCGGCATACCCAAAACGCCCAAATAATAAGACAGCGGTGCAAGATTTGGATCGACTTTGTATAGTCCTGTACCGTCACTCACAGCATACGACTGCACGCCATTGTGACCTGAGACATAGTCACCAATGGCAAAATCTGCGTGCTTACTGTCAATCACTTCGCCAACAGTGCCTGCACGCATGACATCGCCAACCTTCACAGGCGCGATGTAAGACTTTGCATCGTTCAACCACCCACGCATTGCAGGATCTATAGAGATGTAGTCGATTTTTATCAGTAACTGTCCATCTTCAATGGTCGGCACCTCGGTCTCGGTATACTCCCATGTGTCAGCATTCGGTTCACCCACGGGTCTTGTTTTTAGCCGCCATTGCTTATTCATGCTTGTCATGACTCTTATCCTTAGAGAGACTCTTAAAACCACGCAGCTTGCATGTCTGTGCAAACAGCATTGTCATTGGTTAAAATTGCGATATCGCGTTTGATTAATGGTAATTCCCAATCGATAAAATATTTTGCTGCTTGTATCTTGCCTTGATAGAAATCTCGTTGCTCAGTATCGTCTGTATTGCCCAGCAGCTGTTCTGCTTTACTGGCTTGGCGAATCCAAATCCATGCCACGACTATCGAGGCAAAAATATTCATAAGCGCCTGCGCATTGCCTGTTAAGGTGACCGCTTTTTCGGTTTGTAAGACTTTACTCAAATGCATCAAAACTTCATGCAACTCACCCATGTAAGGTGTCAATTTACCTGCCAGCTTCGCCGTCTCTGGCGTGGTGATACTTTCCAAATCCTGTGTGATTTCACGTTTTAGGATTTGAATACCAAGACCGCCTTTTTGCCATAACTTGCGAAATGACAAATCTAATGCTTGCACGCCATTTGTGCCTTCATGAATGGGATTAAGACGATTGTCCCGCCAAAACTGCTCGGCGTGATACTCGCGGGTATAGCCTGCCCCGCCCAATACTTGAATACCCAAATCATTGGCTTTAGGCCCATATTCAGACGGCCAGGCTTTTAATACTGGCGTCAATAAATCCAATAATTCTGACAGCTCATTTTTTACTGTGGCATCTTCGCAAGTATTGATACGGTCGATCAGGTTTGAGCCGTATAAGCACAATGAAATGCCACCTTCAGAATAGGCTTTTTGTGCCAGTAGCATCCGTTTGACATCACCGTGCTGGATAATCGCCGTCGCATCATCCTCAGGTTTGTTGTTTGGTGCGATGCGACCCTGCGTTCTGTCTTTGGCATAATCTAGCGAATACTGATAACCGCGATAACCAATCATTGCCGCACCAAAACCCACGGCAATACGCGCCTCATTCATCATCTTAAACATATAACGCAGGCCAAAATGCTCATCACCGATGAGGTAACCATGGCACGCGCCTTCATCACCGAAGCTCAATGCTGTCGACGTCGCGCCTCTATAACCCAGTTTATGAATGAGTCCCGTTAGATGAACATCATTACGCTCACCAATGGATAAATCATCGTTTAATCGGTACTTTGGTACCGCAAATAAAGAAATCCCTTTGACACCGCCAGGGCCACCAGGGATTTTGGCCAATACCAAATGGACGATATTGTCAGACAGCTCATGATCGCCGCCCGAGATATAAATCTTACTGCCTTTGACTCGGTACGAACCGTCGGCTTGTTTGACGGCAGTGGTTTTGATATCTGCAAGCGACGAGCCAGCATGCGGCTCTGTCAATGCCATCGTTCCGGTAAATTCACCCGCCAGCATTCGCGGCATAAAAGCAGCTTTGATCTCATCGCTCGCAAAATGTGAGATCACATTAATCGCAGCTGTGGTCAAAAAAGGATAAGCCGTGGTTGAAGGATTGGCCGCCATAAAATAGCCTGCCACTGCCGTCATCACCGTCTCAGGCAACTGCATACCGCCATCTTCAAAATTATAGCGACCCGCGATAAAACCTGACTCACGATACGCATCAAATGCGACTTTCACATCGTTTATCATGCTGACTTTTTTGCCCTCGAACTGCGGCTCGTTTTTATCTGCGATATGGTTGTGCGGTAAAAACAAATCGGTTGCCATTTTGTTTGCAGTATTTAATACCGCGTCAAACGTCTCACGGCTATGCTCTGCAAATTTGGGATGCTGGGTCAGCGTTTCAGCACCCAGTACATCATACAATTGAAACGGTAATTCAAAGTCGTTGATAAGGGTATCTGCTGCCATAATAGTCTCGCTACTGTGCTTGTTGACAAAAGAAAATGAGGTATCCATAGATACTAAGCCAATTTCACACGTTACCGCATTGTCATTTATGACATAATTATGGTCAAATAAGACATGTTATCGATACTGAATAAAATGGATACCAGACATTATGACGCGAGACTGGTACAAATTTTTCTTGCTTACTGTGCCTTCGCAGACAGAGGCGACAAAAAATTTATCCCCGTCTCGCTGTATTTTTTTATATGAACTTAACTATAGTATTGGCAATAAATAAAGGAAAACGAAAACCCATGTCCAACTTCAAACCGTTTACAGTGATTATTCTTGGCTTCGATGGCGTGCTGGGTAGCGTGCTCGCTGGTGCCTTGGACTTGTTTTCGTTCACTGGGGTCAGCTGGCAGCGATTTTTAGGTGAGGACGTAGCGCCTAGATTTAAGGTACAGATAGCGAGTTTGGGCGGCGGCGATATCCGCTGTAGCAATCGCTTAATGATGCGGGCACATTGTGATATCCAAGACGTGATGGAATGCGACTTATTGCTGGTGCCGACCATTGGTGATTCGATCGATAAGGTGTTAACACAAAACCGTGAGTTGTTGCCCCATCTCATCAGACTCGCTGACACCAACGCAGATATCGCCAGTAACTGTAGTGGCGCGTTTTTTTTGGCAAAGGCAGGTTTGCTAGATCATAAGATCGCCACCACGCATTGGGGTTATGCGAGTAAGTTTAAGGCAGACTTCCCGCTCGTGGATTTACAGGAAAATCAGTTCGTGACCCAATCAGACAATATCTTTTGTGCCGCAGGCGGCAGTGCTTTTTATGATTTGGGCTTATTACTCATAGAGCGCTATTGCGGACGTGAGATTTCTACGCAGGTGGCGAGAACTCAGATTATCGATAGTAAGCGCGGCAACCAAAACAGCTATACAAATGTGACGTTGCACAAACCGCATGCCGACCCGCTAGTCAAGCAGGTACAAGAATTTATAGAAGAAAATTTTAATAAACCCATTCAAGTGAGTCAGTTGGCTGGTATGGTCAATATCACCCCACGCACCTTAAATCGACGCTTTCAATCTTGTGTGGCCATGCGCCCCATTGAGTACATTCAAGCGGTTAGAATTGAGCAAGCAAAACGCCTATTAGAATCGGGCGATGTGACGATAAAATCTCTGGCGGATCAAGTGGGTTATGAGGACATCTCGTCATTCACACGCTTGTTCAAACGCACTACCGAGTTGACGCCCAAAGAATACCAAGACAAGTTTTCACGGTTAGCGATTTAACGATTTAGTATAAAAATGAGTTAGCGGGACTGGAATAAATTTTTCTTAACCTCTGTCTGTAAAGGCACAGCAAGCAAGAAACATTTATTTCAGTTCAGCGTTGACATGTAGTGTCTCTGTTTTATTGAGAATCGACTACAGTATTGTTGAGCTCTTAAACATTCTGCCACAGCCCTTCGACATGAATCGCATCGGCTTTAATCGTGGGATACTCGGTGAACGCCAATTGATAGCCGCCGCTGGTATTGGGACTGATTTGACACGTCGCGCCTAGCGGAAAACTGTGTTTTTTTCCAATATGACCGAATCGCATACCGCTATAAACGGGCAGCCCTGTCAACTTGTGCAACTGACGAACCACAGTGGCAACATCGTAACGCTTATCGTAGCTGTCCTCACCCGAACCAGACAATGCGCCAAATACAATCGCTTGCTGACCCTTAAATATGCCCGCTAAGTACAAGTCATATAACATGCGCTCAATGCGATAAGCTTGCTCGCCTACATCTTCCAAAAACACAATCCCACCCTCAATCCGTGGTAAATACTCACTGCCTGCCAGCGCAGAGACCACACTCAGGTTACCGCCCCAAATAGTACCGCGCACCGCTTTTGGCACGCCCGTTGTCAGAATGCTGGGTAACTGCTGGCTGGTTAAAGACGCATCTTCAATACTAATCGTTAAATTAGGATTGCTCAAGGCATTGGCAAACTGTTGGCAAGTCACTTGATCGGGGTTGATTTTGCCAAACTCACTATAAAGCATTGGGGCCGCAAGCGAGCTCATGTCGCCTTTTGCCAGTAGCGCACATTGAATGGCGGTCACATCACTAAATCCTGCGAGTATCGTGCCACACTCTTTCATGATACGACCAAGCATCGACCAGTCAATCATCGGTAATAAGCGCATCGCACCATAGCCACCGCGTACGCCCAGTAGCAATTTAGGGGCCGCTATTGCACCAGTCGCGATATTTTGAAGATCACTGGCACGTTGTGAGTCAGTACCTGCAAAGCGCAAATATTGCCGGCTGGTGATCGTAGGATTGCTTACTTTAAACCCTGCACACGCCACGCGATCCAGCGCCAATTGATTGCGCTCATCACTGCCGCCCACATTAGAGCTGGCAAAAAGCTGCGTTTCGATAGTGGGCGTAATACAGCTTATGGTTAGGGACGTCTGCGACGACGCACCATCTTGCACCAATGGCAGATCATCTTTGGTCAGTGACGTGCTGCTATTTTTATCCATGGTATTGGCAGCCAGTACTTGAGAGATGCTTTGAGCGGCTAACAATCCTGTGCCTGCACTTATCACTACTTGACGCAAAAACTGCCTGCGATTCAGTCCAGTTTTGGCATTCGTCACTGAAGCGGATTTTTGGCTTTTGGTAGTGGTAGCATCCTGTGTCCACGGTGTCTTTGAGACCATATCTTGCGGCTTCCTTTTTACTTTTGTCTTAGTTGTTATTTTCATCAGCTATAAAAGACAGGATTATAACGTGCCTGCTCGCGAGTATGGTTGCCCAACCCTTGCCCGTATTTACTTTTTCGCTACTGTGACGATAATGTTGCTTGGATTGTAAGATCCAACATAAAAAAGGCTGCCAATAATGCAAATGAATGGTGATATAAAAAGCGTCTTTTTATATAAACTTCATGATGTTTATATAGCAAAAAAGCCAAGATCGATAATTCGGTATCGGTCGTGGCTTTTTATTGGTTATTTACTATATCCAATTGATTGTGCGTTATTAATTGTCTATGAATATTAATCAGGCACATCATAATTGGCTTTTTCGGGATTGAGACCGAATGAGCAGACAAAGGTGGCAACGAGACTATTCACAATAATAAAAGGCAGATCGATGGTGGCATGTCCCAACGCATAACGACCAATAAGCCATGAGACAATCAGCATAGCAATAAAGAATATACCCAAGTACGCCAAAATCGTCGGATGTTTTAGATTGTAAGGCTGCTCGGGTTGGGGTTTTTTGTCCAAAACATACGTTCTTATAACCCAACCTGCTGCATAAGAAAATCCACCCAACACCACATAACTAAAAAAATTCATATTGCCTGACTCTGATGACGGTTTATAACAAACGATGATTAATATTCAATAGCAGTTGAATAGCAGTTAAATACCACTTATTTACACACTTTCATTCACATTATCGACAATAATATCGGCATGAGGATTGGCCAAAATATCAGTATTGACGTCATCACATTCCACACGATAGATCGTATTGGCACCGCGATAGATATAAGACAAGTACTCACTATCTAGCAGTGGGTCGATATTGGCGTACGCAGATTTGACATGAGCCAGTACCAGCACCCTATCAGGACGGCCAATCACGGCATCGACATTATTAGGATCAATAGAAAAGAACTTTGAGACATCACTGTTTTCAATCATCTCTAATGGCTCAGGGTTGTCCCAAACGCGCTTGGCACTGGCAGGCTCTTTCATTTGCATCACCCAAGCACCATCTTGTTGACTTACTTTTATTTGGGCAGGCTCATCATTACTTACCGTATAGCAGCCTTCAAAGATAGACAAATCGACTGCCTCAGCCACCTGTGTCTCGGTTTGTATATTACTATCATTACAAGCCGTCAAAAATAACATGCTGCTCACAGCCAAGCTAACGGTAAGATGCGTCAATCTGTTTGAAACAACGTTTGTGCATAAGGACATAATCGGATTATCCTGCATTCATTCATGCGTTAAGAGCGTGTGTTGAGAGCATTACTATTGAATAGCATGGCTATTAAACAGTACAGTAACTAAAGCGTTGTGGTACAAACATTCTGCCATTTATGGCTACTGTTTGTTGCCCCAAAATCCCTATTTTTATGGGAAGCTTTTGGTAGTTGACGCTATTTTAACAGAAAACCAGCAGGTTACTATTATCCTATAAATTGTCATATAAAAAGGCATCTATGAGTTCGCGATTTTGTACATGACGACTGCCCATATCAGCGATAGATTTGTTATACTCAAACCCAGCATCTAGATAGGTCGTTATCGTAACCCTCACCGTAGCACCGCTTTTCTTTCTCTCCCTTATTTAGCATTTATCAGGTCAATATATTTTTATGTCAGACAATCGCAACATACCCTCATTGAACACAAATAGCACGATGAATCCATTGGCCGCCAAAGCGAATACCACTGTGGCTTATACGGATGGTGCCTGTAAGGGCAATCCTGGTGCTGGTGGCTGGGGCGCGCACCTTATATTCAGCGATGGTAGCACGCAAGATTTATATGGCGGTGATAAAGAGACGACCAATAACCGTATGGAGTTGATGGGTGCCATACAAGCACTGATGCACAGTCCTCTTGAGCAAAAACTTGAGATTTGGACCGACTCAAGTTATGTCCAAAAAGGGATTACAGAATGGATCGAGGGCTGGAAAAAAAGAGGCTGGAAAACAGCGGGCAAAAAACCTGTGGCCAACCAAGATCTTTGGCAACAATTGGATGCGTTGACCCAAAAACGTGATGTTGATTGGCATTGGGTAAAAGGTCATGCTGGACATACCGGCAACGAAAAAGCAGACGAATTGGCAAACCTAGGCGTCACCTCCAGTAGCGATCATTCATCAGCCCTGCACACACAGAATTTATCTAAAAAAAAAGTGTCCATAATGACTGACGATGCATCAGCGGCTTCTGGTCATGACTGGTTAAGTTTTGACCCTCTAGGTCTGGATATGGAAGAGAACGAACTTGATGAAGAGCTTGATAATGAGCCACTAGAAAGTCATAACAATGACAATAATATGATGGCTAAAGACGCTATAATAGACACAAATCGCTATGAAGCACACGCTCATACACCGCCTCATGCGACCAAACCAATGAGTACCATAGATATGCCAGAAGCCCATGTACCAATGAATGTACCAACATCTGTCCCAATGACCGATACAATGAATGAAGGCAAACTGTCAGAGGTAGCGGATGATGGTGTCAAATTCGATGGTGATACCAGTCGTGCCAATCCGCACTTTAAGCCGCTGCTACCTGAACCAAAACATCGTCATGAATCTGACCGTCAACTGATTATGGATACCGAGACCACAGGACTTGATGCGCTAAAAGGCGATCGTGTCATCGAAGTTGGTATCGTCGAGATGGTTGGGCGTAAATTCACTGGCGAAAAACTGCATGTCTATATTAACCCACAGCGCGGTATGGATGAGGAAGTCATTCGCATTCATGGTATCTCTGAGGCATTTTTAGCGGATAAGCCAACCTTCGATCAAGTGGCAAAATCGCTATATGACTTTATGGATGGGGCAGAAATCATCGCCCATAACGCCTCGTTTGATATGAACTTCTTAAACATGGAGTTTGCTAAAGTTGGTCTCAATGACTTTGCCGAGCGGGTACGAGTGACTGACTCTTTGGCCATGGCAAAACAGCAGTATCCGGGGCAAAAAAACACCCTAGATGCCTTAGTAAGACGTTTAGATGTGGGTAAGCAAGATCGTACTTTCCATGGTGCTTTACTTGACTCAGAGATTTTGGCTGAAGTATATTTAGCGATGACAGGTGGGCAGGTCACGCTTGCCATTGAGGAAGATGCACAAACTGAGGGCGGACAAACTGCCCATGCAAATTTTAGCGATCTAGCCGCTTTATTGCTGGCGTCAAGCACAGACGAAGACGCAAACCAACAGTGGTACACCTCGCTTTCAGAGGACTACCCTGAGCTCAAAGCCCATATGTAGTTATCGATCGTGACCGTTTTTGATATTACCAATTCTACAGTACAGCATTCATGATTATAATCAGCGTTAAAACAGCACCCATACCTACTTTTAGCATTATCTAACCCATCGCCATTCTCATCAGTACATTATGGAAAAATAACTATGGACCAGTCTGCGCAAATGAAATTAACCGCTCCCACGCTTAGTATCACTGATTTCAATCTACCCTCACTACATTTGCTGCATGATGAGATTATCGTAACGCTAAAAGATGCCGAGATTCATCTGGGTGAGTTCAATGACGATGACAGTCAGGCACCTTTACTGCTAGATTCTATCGTTGTCCTAAAGCAGTTATCTTATATTTTTAAACTGATCTCTTTGGTCGGTGCTGAAGTCTTAAATACAGCTATTGCCAATGGATTGCAGCGTCTTTATGACAATGGTGATAATAATGATATCGATTTGATTATGGATCTATCAGAAGCCATTATGACACTTGAGCGTTATGTCGAATTTGTACTATTGACGGAGTCGGTAGAGCCCATTTTATTATTGCCAGTGATCAACAAACTGAACGCTCATAGTCACCAAAACCTTATTTCAGCAGATTATTTTTCTGCTTTTGGTAGCAGTAGCGTTATTATTGCCAATCCTGAAAGCAACTTTCAGCCACTCAAAGAGCTCGATATCGATAACGAATTGTTGACCTATGCCTATCGTAGTGGGCTTAGCGTGGTTCTACTCAATCAAGATGGCAACATTAGCCCAGATGAGCAACAAAAAGTCGATGCCATGAGTGCGGCCTGTGCGCTGATTGCCTCAAAGACCGACAGCTTATTTTGGCAAGCAGCCAATACCGCTGTCACTGATATCGCCACCCTGTTGCCGCTGACCTTGAGTCAAAAACACATCTTTATTTATTTGGAGCAACAATTCCAAAGCTATCTACCAGTGATGGATAGACGTTTTGCTGATTTGGTCAGCTTTGCGTGCCAGCGTAACACTATTGAGGCGCAGCAACTGCGTGAACTGTACGCTGACAACCAATTAGAAGGGCCTCAGATTGAACAGATGAAGCGCTTTTTATTTGGGCCTAATCGTACGTTGACTGATACTTTAAACACGATTATTCAAACCCAAATCAACACAATTAAAGAAGATGTAGACAGTTACGCTCGCGGTGACTCCATTAATCCTGCTGACATGCAGACAGCACAGATTACTGACGAACTTACTGCATTGAGCTCAGCACTACGACTGCTTGGTCTAACAAGTGCCGCCAGCAGTCTCAGTACAGCTGCACAAGCGGTCAAGCATTGGCGAGCGCCTGCACCTGAGGATTTTGATCATTTATTATTGGCCTTGATGCATGCCGAAAATGCCACCATCGCGATGGCAGAAACACATACCCCAGGCGCTATTTATTTGCCATTGAACAACCCTCATATCTCATTGCATCAGCTCAATACTGCCAATGATACCTTGATACAAGAGAGTCGTACCGCGATTGCCAGTGCCGAACAAGCCATCACTGACTATTTGGCTGAGCCAGAACGAGATTTACTGAATATTCAAAACGTACCCGAGATGATGCGCCAAGTATCAGGAGCTGTACGCTTTTTGCAACTGCCAACCCCCGCCAGCATGCTCAGTCAATTGGCTAACTATATTGAACAGCGTATCGAAAGTGGACGTCGCATAGAAGATGATACCCTGTCCTATATTGCCGATATTATTATGGCGGTTGATTATCATTTAGAAGGTTTGGAATACAATCGTCCTGTCAGTAAGCAGGCGCTTAATGTCGGTCAACAAAGCTTAAGCGCGTTATTGGCAGCCTAGTGTCGATACAGTTTGATCGTAATGTCATTAACTCTTCATTACGATAGAACTTTCTATATTTTTATTACTTCAAACAAGTTTGTATGTCACGTACTACAAACTTGTTTTTAATGCTTTGGAATGTCGTATATGACCCATGCTTTCGTATTTCGTGATGACACTCTTTTATGTCATCAAACATCTGATGGCTGGTGGCCATTGCAGGTTCAATTACCGCAGTCTGCTCCACATTCAGAAGATAGCGAGCATTCGCCAACCTATCAAATTGGTCGAGTGGCGCTACTTGAGAGCCTGGCACCCAATCATTGGTTGACTGATAGTTCGCCAAAAAATTCCGTTGAATTTGGCCATCAAGCGACTAAGACTG